>NZ_JACVTV010000084.1:0-19811 GCF_016624625.1 Stenotrophomonas sp. S41
CTTCTGGTACGGCCGCAGCAGCCAGAACCAGGCCAGCGGCGCGCCCCCCGCCCCCCCCCCCCCGCCCCCGCCCCCCGCCCCCGCCGCGGCCGCCCCCCCCCCCCCCCCCGCGCGCGCCGCCCCCCCCCCCCCCCCCCCCCCACCGGGGAAGAGGTCCGCACCCAGCGGTAGCGCCGGGCCATGCCCGGCGGAAGCGTGCGGACCAACGGTCCGCACCTACCTCAGGAAACCCCTGCGCCCTTGGCCTGGACGTCGGCGTGGTACGACGAGCGCACCATCGGGCCGGAGGCCACGTGGCTGAAGCCCAGCTCGTAGCCGTAGTCTTCCAGCGCCTTGTAGTCCTCGGGGGTCCAGTACTTCAGCACCGGGTGGTGATGCGCGGTCGGCTGCAGGTACTGGCCGATGGTGATCATGTCCACGTCGTGCGCACGCAGGTCGCGCATGGTGGCCTTGATCTGCTCGAACTCCTCGCCCAGGCCCAGCATGATGCCGCTCTTGGTCGGCACCGACGGGTGCTGCGCCTTGAAGTTCTTCAGCAGGGTCAGCGACCACTGGTAATCCGCACCCGGGCGCACGTTGCGGTACAGGTCCGGTACGGTTTCGATGTTGTGGTTGAACACGTCCGGCGGATTCTGCGCCAGGATCTCCAGCGCGCGCTCCATGCGGCCCTTGCCACGGAAGTCCGGGGTCAGCACTTCGATGCGGGTGCCCGGCGACTTCTCGCGGATGGCGGTGATGCAGTCGACGAAGTGCTGGGCACCGCCGTCGCGCAGGTCATCGCGGTCGACGCTGGTCACCACCACGTACTTCAGGCCCATGTCGGCCACGGTCTGGCCGAGGGTGGCCGGCTCGTTGGCATCCGGCGGCTTCGGGCGGCCGTGGGCCACGTCGCAGAACGAGCAGCGACGGGTGCAGACCTCGCCCAGGATCATGAAGGTGGCGGTGCCGTGGCTGAAACATTCGTGGATGTTCGGGCAGCTGGCTTCCTCGCACACGGTCACCAGGCGGTTCTCGCGCAGCTTGGCCTTCAGGTTCTGCACGGCATTGCCGGAAGGAATGCGCACGCGGATCCAGGACGGCTTGCGCAGCACCGGTGCGTCGGCGAACTGCACCGGCGAACGGTTGATCTTGTCCCCGCCCATCTGCTTGACGCCCACCTGCAGCGGCGCGGCGGACGGAAGCTCGGCCTGCACGATCTGCAGGGGAATGGTGCGGGCGGTGGTCTCAGTCATGGCAGTTCCGGGGGGCGGTCAGGCGGCCGCAGAAAGATCGGGCAGTTCGGGCGTGGGCTGCAGCAGAAGGCCAAACTGGCGGGCCAGATGGTCCAGCAGCACCGGCTTGACGGCGTCCATCCCGGACGGGCCTCCCAAGTCTACCACCGAGGTCACCTGCAGCCCCTGGTAGCCACAGGGGTTGATGCGGTGGAAGGGTTCCAGGTCCATCGACACATTGAAGGCCAGACCGTGGAAGGTGCAGCCGCGGCGGACGCGGATGCCGAGGGCGGCGATCTTCGCATCGCCCACGTAGACGCCCGGCGCACCGTCACGGCGCTCGGCACCGATGTTCCATTCGCCGAGGGTGTCGATCAGAGCCTGTTCGATGCGGCAGACATAGTCGCGCACGCCGATGCCCAGCCGCGGCAGGCGGAGCAGCGGGTAGACCACGATCTGGCCCGGGCCGTGGTAGGTCACCTGGCCGCCGCGGTCGACGTGCAGCACCGGGATATCGCCCGGCGCCAGCACGTGTTCGTCCTTGCCGGCCTGGCCGAGGGTGAACACCGGATCGTGTTCGACCACCCACAGTTCGTCGGCGTCGTCGTCGGTACGCTGATCGGTGAAGCGCTGCATGGCGCGCCAGACCGGTTCATAGGCCTGGCGACCGAGGTCGCGCACCACCGCAGGGCGGGCCGGACGCTGCCCGGGGGCAGGCTCGGCCGCGCAGCTGGTGGCTACACCGTCCACTTCACTTCCGGGTGGTCACGCAGGGCCTGGTGGGCCACGTCGTACTGCTCGCGGTTCTCGGCCCGGAATACCAGGCGCACCGAGACGTACTTGCCGTTGGACGAATGCTTCCAGCTGATGCGCTCGTTCACCACGTCGACGCCAGCGGAGATCAGCAGGCGGGGGAGTTCTTGTTCCAGACCGCGGTTGGCCGGGCCCATCGCGCTGAGCTCGAACTGACCGGGGAACTGGAAGCCGTGTTCGGGGTTGTCGGACTTGATTTCCATGGACCCATTATCGGGCCGCAGGGCAACAAACCCAAGAGTATTCATCAACGTCAAACGGCGCACGGGCAGGCTGCTGCGTTGCAGGCTGCGGACCGGTTCAGCCTGCGCCGGAGCGGCGACCGGTTTTGCTGGGAGGACAAGTGCGTTTTACGGAACAGACAAGTGAAGGCGGACGGCTCGTTCCGTCACGGGGACGGGAGTAGTCTGTTGTTGCATAAACCGACCTTCACACGCCAACGACCCGATGATCATTCCATCCATGCGTACAGCCGCCACCCTCGGCCTGACCGGCCTGCTGGCGGCCGCCGCCCTGCCCCTCACTGCCCATGCCGCCCAGCAGTGCGGCCCGGATGCGATGCGCGAACACCCGCCGCAGGTCAATTTCCGTGTCGACAACGACCTGTTCGGCGCCAAGGACCAGGACCAGGGCTATACCAACGGCGCCCAGCTGACCCTGGTCTCGCCCAACCTCGTGGACTACACCGATGATCCCTGCCTGCCGCGGCTGGCCCGCTGGGTGAACCGCCACCTCGAGCGCCTGCACCCGGGTGAGTTCGAGCAGCAGAACATGATCTTCAGCCTCGGCCAGGGCATCTATACGCCCACCGACTTCACCCGCAAGGACCTGATCGAGGATGACCGGCCGTATGCCGGCGTGCTGGTGGCCAGCTTTGGCTACAACGCCCGCCGTGGCGACCGCCTGCAGACCACCCTGCTGACCCTGGGCGTGGTCGGCCCGTGGGCGCAGGGCAAGCAGGTGCAGAACGCGGTGCACGACCTGCTGGGCGACGAGAAATTCCAGGGCTGGGACAACCAGCTGCACAACGAGCCGGTGGTGATGTACACCCACGAGCGCATGCGCCGCTGGCCGGGCGATGCCAGCGTCAACGCCGGTGGCTGGGGCTGGGATGCGATCAGCCACTACGGCGGCTCGATCGGCAACCTGGAAACCAAGGCCAACTTCGGTGGTGAAGTGCGCTTCGGCTGGAAGCTGCCCGACGACTTCGGCAGCACCCCGCTGCGCCCGGCCGGTGAAAACACTGCGCCGACCCGCGGCGGCAAGCCCAGCGGCTGGTCGTGGCACCTGTTCGCCACCACCGATGCGGCGTGGGTGATCCGCGATATCACCCTGGACGGCAACACCTTCCGCGACAGCCACAGCGTCGACAAGCGCCACGTGGTGGCCTACGGCGGCTACGGCATCGCGGTGATGCGCGGCCGCTGGAAGTTCGCGATGGCGCGTTACCACAGCACCCGCGAGTTCAACGGCCAGCGCGAAGCACCGGTGTTCGGCAGCTTCACCATCAGCCGTTCGATGTAAGGCTGATGGTGAAGCGGGTAGGTGCCGACCGTTGGTCGGCACACCGGTTGAGCCGCTCGATGTAATCGGTAGCGCCGGGCCATGCCCGGCGGGATTCCACAAAAAAGGCCGGCTTTCGCCGGCCTTTTCATTCACCACGCCGGGGCGTGGATCATTCCGATTCCCACCACATCCAGAAGCTGTCCCACAGGCGCTTGAAGAAGCCGGCCTGCTCGACGGCGGCCACGGCCACCAGCGGGGCTTCGGCCACGACCTTGCCATCCAGGGTCACCTTGACGGTGCCGATCTGCTGGCCGGCGGTGAACGGTGCTTCCAGGGTCTTGGGCACGTCGATGCTCGGCTTCAGGTCGTTGTAGCGACCGCGCGGCACGCTCACCAGCATCGGCTGGGCCACGCCCAGCTGCACCTTGTCGGTGGCACCCTTCCACACCTTGTGCTCGGCCACGGCCTTGCCCGGCTCGTACAGGCGGTGGGTTTCGAAGAAGCGGAAGCCCCAGTTGAGCAGGGCCAGGCTGTCATCGGCGCGCTGCTTTTCCGACGAACCACCCAGCACCACGGCGATCAGGCGCTGGTCGCCACGCTGGGCCGAGCTCATCAGGCAGTAGCCGGCTTCGGAGGTGTGGCCGGTCTTGATGCCGTCCACGCTGCCATCGCGCCACAGCAGCAGGTTGCGGTTCTGCTGCTTGATGTTGCCGACCTGGAAATCCTTCACCTTGTTGTAGGCGTAGGTTTCCGGGTAGTCACGCACCATCGCGCGGCCCAGCAGCGCCAGGTCGTAGGCGGTGCTGTGGTGGCCTTCGGCGCTCAGGCCGTGGGCGTTGACGAAGTGCGAATCCTTCATGCCCAGCTTGGCGGCGTAGCTGTTCATCAGCGAAGCAAACGCTTCCTCGCTGCCGGCCACGTGCTCGGCCAGGGCGATCGCGGCGTCGTTGCCGGACTGGATCGCCATGCCCTTTTCCATGTCTTCCAGGCGCGCGGTCTGGTTGACCGGGAAGCCGCTGTAGCTGCCGTCGGTGCCGGCGCCGCCTTCGCGCCAGGCGCGCTCGCTCATCATCACCTGGTCGTCGGCGCGGACCTTGCCGTTCTTGACCTCGGCGGCGACCACATAGGAGGTCATCACCTTGGTGATGCTGGCCGGGGCCAGCTGTTCATGGACGTTCTCGCCCGCCAGCATCTGGCCGGTGGCGTAATCCATCAGGATCCAGGCCTTGGACGTGCTCGGCACCGGGGCCGGCGGCGTGGCGACGACCGCCGGGGCGGCGGCAGCAGCGGGCGCCGGGGCCGCCGGGGTCGGCAGCGGCGTCTGGGCGGAAGCCAGGCCAACCACCAGGGTGGCGGCCAGGGCGGTGGCGGCGGAACGGAAATTCATTGGACTGCAGGCTCCAGGAGACGGCCAGAATGGAGGGTGGTTCGAACGACCATTGTACGGCCGGTGTGACAGGGGCCGGCAGCACCGGCCCGGGCGGATCAATCCTTCACGATCTGCGGCGAACCCAGGCCGAGACCTGCGATGCGGCCGACAAGTTCCGCGGCGCTGGCATGGTCGCTGGCCGGTACGCGCAGGCGGAACAGGGTACGGCCACCGGCGGCGATGTCGCTGATGGTCGCGCCGACGATGCCGGCGGCGTTGAGCTGGCCCATCGCGCGGGTGGCGTTGTCGCGGCTGGAGAAGCTGGCCACCTGCACCATGACCGCGCCCACCACCTGCTGCGACAGCGTCGGCGACGGGGTGGCGGCCGGCGTGCTGCGGACCGTCGGCGTGCCCGCACGCGGGGCGGCGGCGGCCACGGCCACCGGAGCGGTGGCGGCGCTGCGCACCGGCGCGGCACTCGGCGGCAGGCTGCTGACCGCCACTTCGGGCAGGGCGCTGCTGGCGGCCTGGGTGGTGGCGGGCTGGCCGCGGGCCGGCGTGCCATCGGCGGGCAGGCGCTGGACCAGACGGTCGATATCGCTGGGCGCGGCGGCACGCGTAGCCGCGGCCGGGCGTGCGGCCGCAACGGTCGTGGCAGCTGCGGCGGCTTCGGCCGCACGGCGCTCGCGGCGCGACGGCTTCTGCGCCAGCAGGTTGCCCTCGCCCGGCTGCAGCGCGCGCACTTCAACGTTGCCGGTGCCGCGCTGGGTGATGCCCAGGCGCACGGCGGCGGCGTAGCTGAGGTCTACCACGCGGCCATCGTGGAACGGGCCACGATCGTTGACGCGCACGATCACCGACTCGCCGTTGTCCAGGTTGGTCACGCGGGCGAAGCTGGGCAGCGGCAGCGTTTTGTGCGCGGCGGTGAACTGGTACATGTCGTAGACCTCGCGGTTGGAGGTCAGGCGGCCGTGGAACTTGGCGCCGTAGTACGAGGCGGTGCCGCGCTCGACATAGTCATGGGTGTCGTCGAGCACGTTGTACGACTTGCCCAGCACCACGTAGGGCGATTTGTTGCCGATGACCGAGCGCTCGACCGCAGTCACTTCCGGCTCGGGAATGCAGGCCACGTTCGGCACGTAGCTGGGCGTGGTGTCCTTCACCCCCGGCTTGTACAGGCCGCCGGCGGTGTAGTTGCCGCGGGTGGCGAGGTCCTCGGTGGCGGCCGCATACGGCGAACCGTCCGGGCAGTGCGCTGGGCGCCCGCCCTTGCCCTGCACCACCGTGCTGGGCGCCTTGCCGCCATGGCCGGCACTGGGTTTGTTCGGTGCGCTGCTGCAGGCTGCCAGCGCCAGCACGACGATTCCGGGGACCAGCCATCTGATGTTCATGCCGGGGGCAGCTCCTGTCCGGCAATGGCCTGCGACAACTGGAACACGGCCATCGCGTACATCTTCGAGAGGTTGTAGCGGGTGATCGCGTAGTAGTTCTGGAAGCCCAGCCAGTACTGCTTGCCGGTACTGCCTTCAAGCGTGATCGGCGTGGCGGTGGCACCCGGCTGCACCGGCGCGCTGGGCTGGTAGCCGCGCTGGGCCAGATCGGCCAGCGACCAGGTGGGCATCCACTCGGTCGGATTGAATTCCTCGCGTCCCGGCGCCAGCGTGGCCGGCACCGCCACCTGGCCGCCGCGCACCCAGCCGCCCTTCTTCACGAAGTAGTTGGCGATGGACGAGAACACGTCGTCGTAGCTGGTGAACAGATCGCGGCGGCCATCGCCGTTGCCGTCGACGGCGTAATCCAGGTAGCTGGAGGGCATGAACTGGCCCATGCCCATCGCACCGGCATAGCTGCCCTTGAGCGTGGTGATGTCCAGCTTCTCTTCGCGGCCCAGCTCGAACAGCTTGGCCAGTTCATCGCGGAAGAACAGCTCGCGGCGCACTTCGCGTTCCAGCTTGGCCGGATCGCCGCTGCGCGGGTAATAGAAGGCCAGCGTGTACAGCGCATCGAGCACGCGGTGGCTGCCGGCGTTCTTTCCGTAGCTGGTTTCCACGCCGATGATGGCCACGATCACTTCGGCCGGCACGCCGGTGCGCTGCTGCACGCGGTCCAGTTCGGCGCGGTGCTCGGCCAGGAAGGCGCGACCACCATCGATGCGGGCCTTGCTGATGAACATCGGCCGGTATTCGTTCCACGGCTTGACCCGCTCGGCCGGCCGCGACATGGCCGCGATGATCGGCTGGCGCACCTGCGCCTGGTCGAGCACGCGGGCGATCTCGGCCGGCGCCAGGCCATAACGCTTGGCGGTATCGGCGATGAAGTTGGCGCGGGCGGTCTCGAACGGCACCGGGGTCAGGTCGACCGGCGGCGCAGTAGCCGCGGTCGCTTCCGGGGCGGCTTCGGCAGGGCCCTGCTGGGGCTTGCCGGCCGGATGGCGCGGCGTGCTGCTGGCCTGGGGTGAAGTCGGCGGGGACGTCGGCTGGGTCGCGCAGGCGACCAGACCGAGGGTGAGCAAGCAGGCCAGGGAGCGTCGAATCATCGTCGCAGGTTAGCAGGTCATGGATGAATTAAAACCCCTAACACCATGAATCACAACGATTTGCCCGCGTTCAGCGGGAAATGTGAAGGCGTCGTGATTACCCTGCCCCATTCAGGCAGAGGTTGCCGGTTGCGCCCCCATCCCCGCAGGCGCAACCGGCGACCGGATCCTGTCGATACCTGCGCGGCTGTCGCTCCCCAGTGACAGTGCCCCGCGCTCCCTGTATCCGTTGGATCAGTACAGCTTTCCCGCCCGACGCCCCCTCGCGCTGCATCTTCAGACGGCGCGCCGTGCCGAACGGGCCGCCATTGTGCAGGCCGATTGCGACAAGTCCATTGATCCGGATCAACGCTGCGTCAAAGTGTGAATTGGTACGCACTTTTTATGGAACTTCGTCGGCGGGGAGGTTCGGTTGGTGGTGTGTGGCGTGCGCGTCTGCGCTTTGCTGTAGCGCCGAGCCCATGCTCGGCTGCTTTTCACGCAATGGGGTCAGAGCCCTCCTCTGCGAGGAGGGATCCGACCCCGATTCCGTGGTCAGCCGTAACCAGCGTGTATCGGGTTGTGCACGCGCACTGCCATCACCAGGCCGATCCCCGCCAGCAGCGAAACGGCCGAAGTGCCGCCGTAGCTGACCAGCGGCATCGGGATGCCCACCACCGGCAGCAGGCCGGAAATCATTCCGCCATTCACCAGAACATAGACAAAGAACGCCAGGCCCAGGCTGCCGGCCAGCAAGCGCGCATGCGTGTCGCGCGCGTGCACGGCAATCCACAGGCAGCGCCCGACCACGAACAGGTACAGCGCGAACATCGTCGCCACGCCGATCCAGCCGAACTCTTCGCTCAGCACTGAGAACGCGAAGTCGGTGGTGTACTCGGGCAGGAAATCCAGGGTGGCCTGCGTGCCGTTGCCCCAGCCGCGGCCTTCCCATCCGCCCGAACCAATGGCGATGCGTGACTGCAGGATGTTCCAGCCGGTGCCGAGCGGATCGGCGGCGGGGTCGAGGAAGGTCAGTACGCGATCCTTCTGGTACTGCCGCAGCAGGCCGAACCAGGCCAGCGGCGCGGCCATCGCCACACTGGCCAGGCCGGTCGCCACCCAGCCCCAGTGCAGGCCGGCCAGCAGCAGCGCGAACACGCCGCTGGCTGTCACCAGGGTGGCCGTGCCCAGGTTGGGCTGCAGCAGGATGAGCACCGCGGGGACGCCGATCAGCGCCGCGGCCGTGAGCACCGAGCGTGGCGACGGCGGCAGCGGCTGCCGATGCAGGTACCAGGCCATCATCAGCGGCAGGCTGAGTTTGAGCAGCTCGGACGGTTGCAGGTAGAACACGCCCAGGTTGAGCCAGCGTTGGCCGTACTTGCCGGTCCCGATCACGTACACCGCCATCAACGGCAGCATCGACAGCGCGTACAGGGCCGGGGTCCACGCGCGCAGGCGCAGCAGTGACACCCGCGACAGCAGCCACATCGCCACCAGCCCACCGGCAAAGCGCGCGGCCTGCCCGCTGACCGGGCCCGACACGCTGTGCAGCACGGCCAGGCCGGCTGCCATCAACAGCAGCAACGCAACCAGCAGCGGCAGATCGATCGTACGCACCGCCTCGCGGCAGATGCCGAGTACACGTTTGCATTCCACGCAGGCAGGGTAGCGGGCGGCGCTTGCGCGAAGCTTGCCGATGCCGCCGGATGCACGCTTTGGCTGTCCGTAGAGTCGAGCTTGCTCGACTGCTTTTCGCGCAGAGCAGTCGAGCAAGCTCGACTCTACGAAGGCGGCGGAGCCGTGGTCAGCCGTAGCCGCCGTGCACCGGGTTGTGGCTGCGTACGGCCATTACCAGGCCGAAGCCGGCCAGCAGCGAAACCGCCGAGGTGCCGCCGTAGCTGATCAGCGGCATCGGCACGCCCACCACCGGCAGCAGGCCGGAAATCATCCCGCCGTTCACCAGCACGTAGACGAAGAAGGCCAGGCCGGTGGCGCCGGCCAGCAGGCGCGAGTACGAATCGCGCGACTGGCTGGCGATCCACAGGCAGCGCCCGATCACCACCAGGTACAGGGTCAGCACCAGGGCCACGCCCATCCAGCCGAATTCCTCGCTCAGCACCGAGAACGCGAAGTCGGTGGTCTGTTCGGGAATGAAGTTCAGGTGCGACTGCGAGCCCTCGCCCCAGCCCTTGCCATCGAAGCCGCCCGAACCGATCGCGATCTTCGACTGGATGATGTTCCAGCCCGCGCCCAGCGCGTCCATCTCCGGGTCGAGGAACATCATGATGCGGTCCTTCTGGTACGGCCGCAGCAGCCAGAACCAGGCCAGCGGCGCGACCGCGGCCACGCCGCCCACGCCCAGGCCCACCCACCACCACGGCAGGCCGGCCAGCAGCAGCACGAACACGCCACTGGCGGCGATCAGCACGCCGGTACCGAAGTCCGGCTGCAGCATCACCAGGCCGGTCGGCACGCCGATGATGACCATCGCCACCAGCACGGTATTGAAGCGCGGCGGCAGCGGCATGCGGTGCAGGTACCAGGCCACCATCATCGGCAGGCTGACCTTCAGCAGCTCGGCCGGCTGCAGGTAGAAGAACTTCAGGTCCAGCCACTGCCGGCCGTATTTGCCGGTGCCCAGCACGAACACCGCCAGCAGCGGGATCATCGAGATCGCGTAGATGAGCGGGGTCGCCGAGCGGATGCGCAGGATCGGCACGCGCGAGATGCCCCACAGGGCGGCCATGCCGACCACGAAACGCGCGCCCTGCGCCATCACCAGGCTGTCGCCGCCGGCGCTCTTCAGCGTGGCCAGGCCGATCAGCATCAGCGCGCCGAGGGCCAGGCACAGCACCCAGTCCAGGGTGCTGAAGAAGCGGCGCAGCATGTCGCCGGCCCAGCGCAGGAAGTCACTCATCGTGCAGGCTCCGCGGGGGTCGAACGGGGGCTGGCGGGCAACGCGGCGGCGGGTGCGGCAGGTGCCCCCGGGCCCGGGGCGGGCGCCGGTTCCGGCGCGGGCATGCCGACCAGCACCGGGTGTTCGCCCAGCTGCGCGGCGGCGGTGTCGCCGGCCGGACGCGCGTTGGCATCTTCATTGTCGAACGCGGTCACGCCGATGACGGTGGTGCCGCGCTCGGCGTCCAGCGGCTGCATGCCCTCGGGCATCTTGCCCAGCAGGTAGGCGTCGAACACCTTGCGCGCGATCGGCGCGGCGGCCGAACCACCGTAGCCACCGCCTTCGACGGCGATGGCCAGGGCGATGACCGGCTGCTCGACCGGCGCGAAGCCGACGAACAGCGCGCGGTGGCGCAGGTGCATCGGCAGGCTCTTCGGGTTCACTGCGGCCGTGCCCTTGCGGCTGACCACCTGCGCGGTACCGGTCTTGCCGGCCATGACGTACGGCGCGCCCACGGCCATGCGCGCGGCGCTGCCGCCGGGCTGCATCGTGGCCATCATGCCTTCGCGCACGGCCTGCACATTGTTCGGGTTGGGGCTGACCGGCTTGCTCGGGCCCTGCTCGGTGGCGACCCAGTCGTGGTCGAAACCGGCGCGCTGCTGGATGACCAGGTGCGGGGTGCGCAGCTGGCCATTGGCCAGCGCACTGACGCCGCGCGCCAGCTGCAGCGGGGTGACCTTCCAGTCGCCCTGGCCGATGCTGATGTTGACGGTGTCGCCCGGGTACCAGGCTTCCTTGCGGCTTTTGCGCTTGTAGGCCGGCGACGGCAGGATGCCGCCGATCTCGCCGGTCAGGTCGATACCGGTCGGCTGGCCGAAGCCGTAGTACTCCATGTAATGGTCGAAGCGCTCAATGCCCAGGTCCAGCGCCAGCTTGTAGTAATAGGTGTTGACCGACTGCGCGATGGATTTGCGCAGGTCCGTCCAGCCATGGCCGCCGCGGTGCGAATCGCCCCAGCCGCGCGAGGTGCCCGGCAGGTAGAACATGCCGGTGGACAGCACCTTGTCTTCGGGCCGGCGCACACCCGAATCGAGGCCAGCCAGGCCGATCAGCGGCTTCAGAGTGGAACCGGGGGCGACGCCACCCAGCACCAGGCGGTTGAACTGCGGCCGCGACGGGTTGTCGTTCAGCGCCTTGAAATCGGCATGCGAGATGCCGTTGACGAACAGGTTGGGGTCGTACGACGGCAGGCTGACCATCGCCAGCACTTCACCGGTGCGCGGGTCCATCGCCACGGCCGAACCTTCCTGGTCACCGAAGGCAGCTACCAGCGCACGTTGCAGGTCGGCATCGATGGACAGGCGCAGGTCGGCGCCGGACTGCGCGGCCACCCGGCCGATGGTGCGGATGGCGCGGCCCTGCACGTTGGTCTCGACCTGCTCGTAGCCGACCTTGCCGCGCAACTGCTGCTCGTAATAGCGCTCCAGGCCCGATTTGCCGATGTGGGTGAGCGCCGCGTTGCCCTCGCCGAGGATCTCCAGATCCTTGTCATCGACCCGGCCGACGTAGCCGATGATGTGCGCGAACAGGTCGCCATAGGGATAGCGACGGGTCAGGTAGGGTTCCAGCTCCACGCCCGGGAAGCGCCAGCGGTCCACCGCGAAGCGCGCCATTTCCTCATCGGTCATGCGCAGCTTGAGGGTGACCGGCAGGAACTTGCGGCGCGCCTTGCGCGATTTGTTGAACGCTTCCAGCTCTTCGGGGCTTATGCTGATGATCTTCGCCAGCCCGTCCAGGGTGGCGTCCATGTCCTTGACCTTGTCCGGGGTCACGTCCAGGCGGAAGGCTGGCACGTTCTCGGCCAGCAGGCGGCCGTTGCGGTCGTAGATCATGCCGCGCCCGGGCACGACCGGCCGCGGCTTGATGCGGTTGGCCTCCGAGCGCGTGGCGTAGATATCGTGGTCCAGCACCTGCAGCTTGAAGTACCAGCCGCCCAGGCCCAGCAGGCAGACCAGCACGCCGAGGAAGCCCAGCGCCGCGCGGCGGCGGAACTGTTCGGCTTCGGCGTGCGGGTTCTTGACCTGGCGACGCGGGATCATGGCTCAGCGCCCGCGCTTGCCGAAACGCACGGCGTCGAGCAGCACGAACACCAGCGGCCACAGGCCCATGCCCAGCAGCGGTGCCCACCAGTACGACCACGGCAGGGTCGGTTCACCCACCAGGATGTGCACCAGCGCGCTGACGATGCGGTCATTGAACAGCAGGCCGCCGATGGCCAGCATCTGCTGCGACATCGGGAAGAAACGGATGCGGGCGCGGAAGCGCTGCAGGATGAAGGCCAGCATCACCAGGCGCATGGCCTGTTCGCCGAGCACGCCGCCATACAGCAGGTCGGCGATGACGCCGCTGGTGAAGGCGATGCCCAGGCCCACGCGCTCGGGGGCCTCGATGACCCAGTACGCCAGCACCAGCGCCAGCCAGTACGGGCGCAGCGGCTGCAGCAGCGCGGGCAGCGGCAGCAGGCCCAGCAGCAGGGCCACGACCAGGCTCGCCGGCAGCACCCAGGGGTTGTCGCGCAGGCGGCTCATCGTGCGGGCTCCTGCGGGGTGGGTTGCGGTTGTTGTTGCGGTTGCCGGCCAGCGGCCGGCACTACCGGGGAGCTGGCTGGGGCAGAGCCCCCCTCTTGTTGAGGGGGGCGCGCCGACGGCGCGGGGGTAAGGTGGGATGCCCCCCCGGCAGCCTGGTTTGCCAAAGGCAAACTTGGCTGAGGCAATTCGCCTGCCGCAGGCAAGCGAATTGCCGCACCCGGGCGCAGCAGCAGTACGTCGCGGCCGCGGTCGAGCTGGGCGGCAGGCTTCATTTCGCCCACCAGGAAGGCGTGGGTGTCGTCGGGGCGCAGTGCGGTGATGGTGCCGACCGGGAAGCCCGGCGGGAACCGCCCGCCCAGGCCGGAGGTGACGATCTCATCGCCCACTTCCACGCCCGCGCTCAACGGAATGTCGCGCAGCTGCAGGGTGTCGCCGCGGCCGTAGACGATCAGGCGCACGCCGTTGCGGGCCACGGTCACCGGCACCGCATGGTCCGGGTCGGTCAGCAGCAGCACGGTGGAGGTGCCACCGGTGGTGCTGATCACCTGCCCCATCAGGCCACCGGCATCGATCACCGCCTGCCCCACGTGCACGCCATCGCGGCTGCCGGCATCGAGCACCAGGCGCTGCTTGACCGGGTCCAAGTCGATATCGAGGATCGGCGCCAGCTGCACGTCCAGGCCACTGCGCTCGGCCACGTTCAGCAGTTCGCGCAGCTGGGCATTGTCCAGCGCGGCGGTCTGCAGGCGGGTCAGGCGCGCATTGGCCAGCAGCAGCTGGTTGCGCAGTTCGCGGGTCTCGGCCACCAGCTGGCCATGGCTGGCCGCGTTGTCGCGCACCTGGTTGCTGAGCTTGCCCGGCAGGCCGGCCAGCGCCCACACCGGCTGCACCAGCGTGTCGGCCTGGGCGCGCACGCGCGCCAGCCAACCGGCCTGGTCGTCCAGCACGATCAGGATGATGGCCATGGCCAGGTAGGCGAGCAGTCGCAGCGGACTGGCGGCGTCACCGGATCGGGAGGCTACGGGAGGACCGGCGTAAGGCGGCACGGCAACAGTTCAACCAGCAAAGGGCGAAGGGGAAACACGGCGGCGCCCCACCGGTGCTGGCCCGCAGCAGCGGGCCACACCCCGGAAGGGCGCTGCAGGAACGACCAGGCGGCAGGCCTCAGTCCGGCGCAAAGAACTCGTTGCCGTGCATGTCGACCAGTTCCAGCGCACGACCGCCACCGCGGGCCACGCAGGTCAGCGGGTCGTCGGCCACCTGCACGTGCAGGCCGGTCTCCTCGGAGATCAGGCGGTCCAGGTCGCGCAGCAGGGCGCCACCACCGGTCAGCACGATGCCGCGCTCGGCGACGTCGGCGCACAGTTCCGGCGGGGTCTGCTCCAGAGCCAGCTTGACTGCGCTGACGATGCCCGACAGCGGCTCGTGCAGGGCCTCCAGCACTTCGTTGGAGCTGATCTTGATCATCTTCGGCACGCCCTCGGCGAGGTTGCGGCCGGAGATTTCCATCTCGATCACTTCCGCCTGCGGGTAGGCGCAGCCCAGCTCGACCTTGATGCGCTCGGCGGTGGCTTCACCGATCAGCATGCCGTGGTTGCGGCGCACGTAGTTGGTGATCGACTCGTCGAAGCGGTCGCCACCGATGCGCACCGAGGCCGAATAGACGATGCCGTTCAGCGAGATCACCGCCACTTCGGTGGTGCCGCCGCCGATGTCGATGACCATCGAACCGCGCGCTTCGGTGACCGGCATGCCGGCGCCGATCGCGGCGGCCATGGGCTCTTCGATCAGGAACACGTCGCGGGCACCGGCTTCCTCGGCCGATTCGCGGATGGCGCGGCGCTCGACCTGGGTCGAACCGGCCGGCACGCAGACCAGCACGCGCGGGCTCGGGCGCAGCACGCGGGACTTGTGCACCTTCTTGATGAAGTGCTTGAGCATCGCCTCGGTGTAGGTGAAGTCGGCGATGACGCCGTCCTTCATCGGGCGGATGGTGGTGATGTGGCCCGGGGTACGGCCCAGCATCTGCTTGGCTTCGGCGCCTACGGCTGCCACCGAGCGGGTACCACCGATGGCACGGTCCTGGCGCACGGCCACGACCGACGGCTCGTTCAGAACGATACCCTGCCCACGCACGTAAATAAGGGTGTTGGCCGTGCCCAGGTCGATGGACAGGTCGTTGGAGAACATGCCACGGAGTTTCTTGAACATCTGAGGAAGGAGTCCTGAGGGGTGTCGTGCCCGCCGCGGGATGGCGAAAAAATGGGCAGAATTCGAGGCCGACAAGCCTAGCAACCCGCTTCCCGGCGAGCAAGGAAAAAACTAGCTGAACCCGCGACTTGGCTGGGTTTCGGCCTGATCGGGCATCACCCGGTTCTGGCCCTGAGCGGCACCAGCAGGTAACCTTTGCGCCGTCGGGCGCCCAAGGGCGCCATTTGCTTGCTGGCCGATGCCGGCTGGCCACCCCCAAAATTCACCGCATAGGCTTACATCGATGTCCGCTCTGATCTGTGGTTCTCTTGCCTTCGACACCATCATGGTGTTCCCGGACCAGTTCAAGAATCACATCCTCCCGGACAAGGTGCACATCCTGAACGTGTCCTTCCTGGTCCCGCGCATGCGTCGCGAACTGGGCGGCTGCGCCGGCAACATCGCCTACAACCTGAAGCTGCTGGGCGGCAGCCCGATCCCGATGGGCACCGTCGGCCAGGATTTCGCTCCGTACCGTGAGCACTTCGAGCGCATGGACATCGACCTGAGCCAGGTCCGCGTGCTGGAAGACATGTTCACCCCGCAGTGCTTCATCACCACCGATCACGACAACAACCAGATCACCGCGTTCCATCCGGGCGCGATGATGCGTTCGCACGAGAACCACGTGAAGGACGTGCCGGGCGTCACTTTCGGCATCGTTGCGCCGGACGGCCGTGACGGCATGATCCAGAACGCGGCCGAGTTCCTGGAATGCGGCATCCCCTTCATCTTCGACCCGGGCCAGGCGCTGCCGCTGTTCAACGGGCCGGAGCTGCGCGATTTCATCGAGCAGGCCGACTACGTGGTGGTCAACGACTACGAGTCGAACCTGCTGCAGGAACGCACCGGCTGGGACGAGAAGCAGATCGTGAGCCGGGTGAAGGCCTACATCACCACCCGTGGCCCGAAGGGCGCGGTCATCCACACCCCGGAAAAGAGCTACGACATCCCGCCGGCGCACGAGCGCCGCGTGGTCGACCCGACCGGTTGTGGCGACGCCTTCCGCGCCGGCCTGATCTACGGCATCGAGAAGGGCTACGACTGGCTGACCATCGGCCGCATGGCCAACCTGATGGGCGCGCTGAAGGTCGAGCACCCGGGCACGCAGAACCAGCGCTTCACGTTTGAAGAGTTCCACGACCAGTTCAAGCAGCAGTTCGGTTACGCGCTGGGCGCGTAAGCCGAACTGCCCGCGCATTTCACCTTATCCCCGCGCCTTCGGCGCGCCCCCTTGAACAACAAGGGGGCTCTCCACCCGACGCGTTATCTGGAACTGCCCTGGTAGGTGTCGACCTTGGTCGACACTGCCGGCCAGCGGCCGGCACTACCCGCCGGGCATGGCCCGGCGCTACCCGTTCTGTTGCCAGGCGGCCAACAACGCGCGGCAATCGGCGAAATGCCAATCCGCGCGGCCCGGCCACGGGTTGTCGGGCAGGTTGACCAGCACGGTGTGCGCTCCGGCGGCGCGGCCGCAGTCCAGGTCGTAGGCGTGGTCGCCCACCATCACCGCTGCGTCGGCACCGATGCCCCAGCGCCGCAGATGCTGCTGCACGCCGTCGGGTGACGGCTTCGGCACCGCTTCATCGCGACCGATGATGCAGCGATCATCAAACAGATCCCCTACCCCGATCGCATCCAGCGTCAGCTTGGCCAGCGCATGGTCGTTGCGGGTCAGGATGCCCAGCTGGCAACCGGCTGCGGCCAGCGCGCGCAGCAGCTCGACCGCGCCGGGCGCCGGCAGCGCGCCTTCGGCCAGGTCACGCTCGTGAGCCAGCAGCCAGGCATGCTTCCGCGCCGCCTCCGCACCCGGCAGGCCCGCCAGGTGCACGAGGATGTCCGCGCTGGGCGGGATGCCCAGCTCGCGCTTGATGCGCTCGAAATCATGCATGGCCACGGTCAGCGTGCCATCCATGTCGAACACCCAGTGGCGCACGGCCGACAGCGCCGTCGCGACCACGGCGGTGGCCGTCACTTCCACCACTGCGGCATGCGGCTGGTGTCCACGCCGCCGGTCTCGAACACGGCCGTGCGGGTGCCACCGGCCTTCACCGGGAACTCGATGCTGATCGACTTG
Source organism: Stenotrophomonas sp. S41 (assembly GCF_016624625.1). Taxonomy (NCBI): domain Bacteria; kingdom Pseudomonadati; phylum Pseudomonadota; class Gammaproteobacteria; order Lysobacterales; family Lysobacteraceae; genus Stenotrophomonas; species Stenotrophomonas sp. S41. The sequence continues at coordinate 17,226 of NZ_JACVTV010000084.1, forward strand.
CCCTTCTGCGCCAGCTTCCACAGCGCCTTCTGGTCGGTGATGAACATGGCGATGGCCTCGTCGGTCTTCGGCCGCCAGGCCGCCATCGAGGTCGGCTTGCCATCGTCCACGGTCACCTTCACCGTGCACTGCGGGCAGCGGAAATCACCGGCCTGCAGCACCAGGTAGGCATGCCGCTTCCATTCGGGATGGTCGCGGAACACCAGCTGCACCGGCTTGGCGCCGCTGCCGTCCACGTCCACCCGCTCCTTGCTGTAGATGGTGGCCGAGACCTGCTTGCCCTTGCTGCCGACCGGAATCTCGTTGTACTGCCACAGCGCCTGCATGCGGCGCAGGTCGCGCGCGGCATCGCCCTTGGCCTTCACTTCATCGAAGCCGGCGGCGATGCGCTCGGCCGCGGCGGTGTCCTTGTACTGGTCCAGCAGTGAACCGCCGTGGATGCGCGCGCGTTCCCAGTCCTGCGCGGCCACGGCTGCGTCGTACTGCTTGGCGACGTCCTCGGCCTTGGCTTCCTTCTGCGCCTGGGCGGCGGCAGCAGCGGCTTCCTGCGCCTTGCGCTCTTCCTCGGGGTTGCTGCAGGCGGCCAGGGCCAAGGCGCAGGCGGTGATCAGGATCAGACGTTTCATGCGGAAGTCCTTTGCGGGTGCCTTTCTGTAGAGTCGAGCCACGCTCGACTGGCCGTCCAACAGCAGTCGAGCATGGCTCGACTCTACAAAAAAGCGCCGGGGGATGCCCGGCGCGTTTTTCTTACTTGGCTTCAGCCTTGGCCAGCAGATCCTGCACCGAGGCGGTGGTGATCGGGTGGTAGCCCGGCTTGGCCTTCTCGAAGGCCGCCTTGGCCAGCTCCAGACCCTTCGGGGTCTTCACCAGTTCGGCGTAGATCGGCATGATCAGCTTGCGACGGCCGACGCGTTCGATGAACGCCGCGGCCGCATCATTGGCCTGCTCGTAGCCACTGCGGATGGCCAGCGGGTACCAGCGCATGGCGATTTCGCCGTTGGCGGTGCCGGTGAAGTGGTACGCCTTGTCCAGCGCGGCCAGCTTGTCCAGCGGCAGGGTGGTGCCCAGGCCGTCGATGAAGCGGACCCATTCCTGGGTGCCCCACTCGGCGGTGACCTGGTTGGCCGGCAGGCTGCCCGCGCCGGAGAACGCGATGCGCGCAGCATCGACGCTGCTGAAGTTGCGCGACTGTGCCTTGGTGGCGAACGACGGGATGCCCGGCTCGTCCAGCCATGCCTTCAGCTCGGCCTCGCTCACCGCCGAGGGGTTCTTCGGCAGCAGGTTCTTCTTCAGGTAGTCGACGAACTGGTCGGTGTTGGCGCTCTGGAAGGCATGGTCATCGAACCAGCCACGCAGGAACGGATCGAAGGTCTCGCGGCCGAAGCGCTGTTCCAGGAACTCCAGGAACCACGAACCCTTGACGTAGGCGACCTGGCTCAGGGCTTCGTCGGGGTCACGCTCGTTCAGCGGCGGCAGGGCCAGGGCCTGGTCGGCCGGGCTCATGTCCTTCACTTCGGCCAGCAGGTCGGTCTGGTCGATCTGCTTCTCCATCTCGGCCATCTCCTTGCCGTACAGGGCTTCGGTGATGCGGCCCTGGACGTAGGTGGTGAAGCCTTCATTGAGCCAGATGTCCTTCCAGCTGGCGTTGGTCACCAGGTTGCCCGACCAGCTGTGCGCCAGTTCGTGGGCGACCAGCGAGACCAGCGACTTGTCGCCGACGATCACGGTCGGGGTGGCGAAGGTCAGGCGCGGGTTTTCCATGCCGCCGAACGGGAACGACGGCGGCAGCACCAGCATGTCGTAGCGGCCCCAGCGGTATTCGCCGTACAGCTTTTCGGCGGCACCGATCATCTTCTCGGTGTCTTCGAATTCCTTGGCAGCCTTGTTGACCATGGTCGGCTCGGCCCAGACGCCGGAGCGGCCGGAAATCGGCTCGAACACCAGGTCACCGGCGGCGATGGCCAGCAGGTAGGACGGGATCGGCTGCGGCATCTTGAAGGTGTAGTCACCGTCACGCGCGGCCTTCGGGTCGTTGTCGGCGCTCATCAGCACCATCACGTCCGGGCGCGAGGTCACGTGCGCGCTGTAGGTGAAGCGCACGCTGGGGGTGTCCTGCAGCGGCACCCAGGAACGGGCGTGGATGGCCTGCGACTGGCTGAACATGAAGGGCAGCTTCTTGCCCTCGGTCATCGACGGCTCCAGCCACTGCAGGCCCGAGGCGGTCGGTGCGGTGTGGTAGGTCACTTCGACCTTGGCCGGCTGTTCCGGCGCTTCAATGGTCAGCTTGCTGCCGAACACCTTGTCGACCGGGGCCAGGGCGAACTTCAGTTCGCTGCGTGCGCCATCGGCGCCGATGGCCTCGACCTTGGACACGCTCAGCTCACGGGTGTCGAGCACCAGCTGCTGGGCGTCCTTCTGCTTCCATTCCAGGGTGTAGGTCGCGGTGCCGCCGATCTGCTTCTGGTCGAAGTCCAGCTTCAGATCCAGCGCGATGTCCTTGATGACGACCTTGTCCGGCTCGGCGTACGAGCTTTCGTCGTGGCTGCGGTTCTCGGCGTTCACGGGGGCGGCGGGGGCCTTTTCGGC
>NZ_JACVTV010000085.1:0-19713 GCF_016624625.1 Stenotrophomonas sp. S41
CACTGCTTCGCAAGCGCCCGAACGCACAGCCGCCAGCGGCTGGGCCGGACCGCGGAGCGGGGTTCACGGCGTGTCCCGCGAACCCAACCCGCCCCGCCAAGCACGGCATAACCCAGAGCCGCTTTTGACGTTGCCGTTGCCCTGGCAGTAAAGCCTGCCGCAGGCAGCGCACGCGGCCGCCGCCGCAAAGGAAACCCTCAGATTTTGCGCGCCAGCGCCTCAGCCAGACCCGTGTAACTGCCCGGGGTCATCTCACGCAGCGACTGCTTGGCATCCTCCGGCAGCGCCAGCGTCTCCACGAACGCCCGCATCGACTCCGCCGTGATGCCCTGGCCACGGGTCAGCGCCTTCAGCTGCTCGTACGGGTTCGGCAGGCCATGGCGGCGCATCACCGTCTGCACGGCCTCGGCCAGCACTTCCCAGGCCGCATCCAGATCGGCATCCAGGCGCTGCGGGTTCACTTCCAGCTTGCCCAGGCCCTTGGCCAGCGAATCCAGCGCCACCTGGCCGTGGCCGAAGGCGGTGCCCAGTGCGCGCAGCACCGTGGAATCGGTCAGGTCACGCTGCCAGCGGCTGATCGGCAGCTTCGCGCTGAAGTGCTCGAACAGGGCGTTGGCGATGCCGAAGTTGCCCTCGGCATTCTCGAAATCGATCGGGTTGACCTTGTGCGGCATCGTCGACGAACCGACTTCGCCTTCCTTCAGGCGCTGCTTGAAGTAGCCCAGCGAGATGTAGCCCCAGATGTCGCGGGCCAGGTCGATCAGGATGATGTTGGCGCGGCGCGCGGCATCGCCGATCTCGGCGATGTTGTCGTGCGGCTCGATCTGCGTGGTGTACGGGTTGAACACCAGGCCCAGGCTGGTCACGAAGCGCTCGGCGAAGGCCGGCCAGTCCACCGCCGGGTAGCTGGCGACGTGGGCGTTGTAGTTGCCCACCGCACCGTTGATCTTGCCGGTCAGCTCGACCGCGGCGATCTGCCGGCGCTGGCGCTCCAGGCGGGCGACCACGTTGGCCAGCTCCTTGCCCAGGGTGGTCGGCGAGGCGGTCTGGCCGTGGGTGCGCGACAGCATCGGCTGTGCGGCCTGGGCGTGGGCCAGGGTGCGCAGGGTGGCGGCGATGCCGTCCAGGCTCGGCAGCAGCACTTCGCGGCGGGCCTGTTCCAGCATCAGGCCGTAGCTGAGGTTGTTGATGTCTTCGCTGGTGCAGGCGAAATGCACGAATTCCAGCGCCGGGGCCAGCTCGGCGTCGTCCTTCAGCTGTTCCTTGATGAAGTACTCCACCGCCTTGACGTCATGGTTGGTGGTGCGCTCGATCTCCTTCACGCGCGCGGCCTGGGCCGGGGTGAGGTTGGCGGCCAGGGCGCGCAGGCGGGCGGTGGCGGCCTCGGAGAACGCGGCCAGTTCGACGATGCCCGGCTCGGCGCCCAGGGCCAGCAGCCACTCGACCTCGACCGTGATGCGGGCCTTGATCAGGCCGTATTCGGAGAAGATCGGGCGCAGGGCATCGACCTTGCCGGCATAACGGCCATCGAGCGGGGACAGGGCGAGCAGGGCGTAATCGGACATGTCGGCAGGGCTGGGGCGAGCGGCGGGGGCCATATTCTACGACGCTGCGGGCTGCCGCGCTTCGCGCTCGCCGGGCATGGCCCGGCGCTACCGATCGGACGGTGCGACCCATCGGACGGTGCGACCGATCGGACGAAGTGGTCCATTGGCATTGTCCCCTGCTGCGGACAAGGGAGTATCGTTGGCACAGCCGCCAGCCCCGGGAAGCGACCCGCTGCCAGCCGCCGCTTCCCTTTCCCCAACAGAAGTAGTGCGGAGTCGATGCAATGAGCAAAGCTGCAAGCAAGGGTGGAACCGCGAAGTTCCGTATCGAACACGACAGCATGGGCGAGCTGCAGGTGCCCGCTGACGCCCTGTGGGGCGCGCAGACCCAGCGCGCCGTGCAGAATTTCCCGGTGTCGGGCCAGCGCATGCCGCGCGGGTTCATCCGTGCCCTGGGCCTGGTGAAGGGTGCCGCCGCCGGCGTCAACGCCGAGCTGGGCCACCTGCCCAAGGTCGTCGCCAAGGCCATCCAGGTGGCCGCCGCCGAAGTGTCGGCCGGTGACTGGGACGCGCATTTCCCGATCGACGTCTACCAGACCGGCTCGGGCACCTCGTCGAACATGAACGCCAACGAGGTCATCGCCACCCTGGCCAACCGTGCCGGCAAGGCGGGCAAGACCGCGGTGCATCCCAACGACCACGTCAACCAGGGGCAGAGCTCCAATGACGTGATCCCGACCGCGCTGCGCGTGTCGGCGGTGCTGGCCGTGCACGAGCAGCTGCTGCCGGCGCTGGTGCACCTGCGCAAAACCCTGGACAAGAAGGGCCGCAGCCTGCGCAAGGTGGTCAAGACCGGTCGCACCCACCTGATGGATGCGATGCCGCTGACCTTCGAGCAGGAGTTCGGTGCGTGGTCGGCGCAGCTGGCTTCGGCGCAGGAGCGCATCGAGGACAGCCTCAAGCGCGTGCGTCGCCTGCCGCTGGGTGGCACCGCCATCGGCACCGGCATCAATGCCGACCCGCGCTTCGGCGCGCAGGTGGCCAAGGCCCTCAAGCAGCAGACCGGGTTCAAGTTCGACAGCGCCGACAACAAGTTCGAAGGCCTGGCATCGCAGGATGATGCCGTGGAACTGTCCGGCCAGCTCAACGCGCTGGCGGTGGCCCTGATCAAGATCGCCAATGACCTGCGCTGGATGAATGCCGGTCCGCTGGCCGGGCTGGGCGAGATCGAACTGCCGGCCCTGCAGCCGGGCAGCTCGATCATGCCGGGCAAGGTCAATCCGGTCATTCCCGAAGCGACCGTGATGGCCTGCGCGCAGGTGATCGGCCACCACACCGCGATCACCGTGGCCGGCCAGACCGGCAATTTCCAGCTCAACGTGACCCTGCCGCTGATCGCGGTGAACCTGCTCGATGGCATCGGCCTGCTGGCCAACGTGTCCACCCTGCTGGCCGACAGCGCCATCGCCGGGCTGAAGGTGCGCGAGGACCGCGTGGCCGAAGCCCTGGCCCGCAACCCGATCCTGGTGACCGCGCTGAACCCGATCATCGGCTATGAGAAGGCCGCGGCGATCGCCAAGCGTGCCTACAAGGAACAGCGCCCGGTGCTGGATGTGGCGCTGGAGGACAGCGGCCTGGACGAGGCCGAGCTGCGCCGCCTGCTGGATCCGACCGCGCTGACCGCCGGTGGCATCCAGGCCGGTGGCGGTGGCGCCGGCGGCTGATCGGCCGGCATCCACGCATCAAACGAAAACGCCGCCCTTCGGGGCGGCGTTTTTCGTGTCAGCGACGGTCGGCGACGATGTTGCCGAAGGTCTCGGTGTAGTCCTTGAACTCCGGAATGGTCTGCACCAGGTCCGGCGGAATCACCTCCATGCCGTCCGGCGGCTGGATCTTCACCGGCTGCATGTTGGGGTCGGCCGGGGCGGCCACCAGGGTGTTCTGGCGCAGCACCTGCAGCTTGCCGAACATGGTCTGCAGCATCTGCCGCTGGCCATCGTTGAGCGGGATCTGGATCTCATCCACCTTCATCGTGCCGTCGGGCAGGATGATGATGTTCGGCGCCGGCTGGCGACGCACGGTCACCATGCTTTCGCTGACGGAGATCTTGGGCTTGCCGCGCTCGGCGCGGTGGTTGCGGTAGTCCTGGTCGCAGCCGGCCAGGCCCAGGCAGAGCAGGGCGACCAGCAGCAGCAACAGCTTCTTCATGGCGGTTCAATCGGGTGCATCGGGGGCGGCCATTGTAAGCCCGGGCGCCCCGGCGCGGCCGGCAACGGGTCAGGTTGCCGGCCGGGTGCGGCGAAATGTCACAGGCTCAGCGGTTGACGACCTTGTTGGTGTCGCAGTCGTCGATGTCGGACTGGTCCATGTTCGCGTAGGGCTGGAACGCCGGCAGGTCGCGGGCCAGCGCCTGCTGGCTGGCCAGCATCGCCGGCAGGCGGTTGCACAGCTGCTTGGCCTGGGCCTCGATCTTTTCGGCCTCGGCATTGATGCGCTTCTCGATGCCGTCGGTGTCGCCACTGAAAACACCCTTGATCGCTTCGCTGGCGGCGTTGGCGCCGAGCTTGGCACCGGCCACGCCGATCTCCATGCCGTCCTGGGCGATGCCGGTGATATGGCCGCGGTAGTCCAGCAGCTGGTGACGCTGCGCCGGCGTGGTCTGTACTTCCTTGCCGGCGATCAGGAAGCGGCCATCCGGGGTGATCTCCGCGCGGGGCTGCTTGTCCGAGGAAATCTTGATGTTGCCCTTGGCGATCTCCTCGCGCGCCTTGTCGGTGGCTTCCTTGACGGTCTTGCCGATCTCGCCGGTGGCATCGGCCACGGCCTTGCCCGGCGAGGTGTCGGTGGCGGAGGCATCGGCGCCGGAAGACGACGACGAGGAGGACGAGGTGCCGCTACAGGCGATCAGCGGCAGGCACAGCAGGACGGCAGGCATCAGGCGCAGCAGGTTCATGGCGTTCCCCTCAAGGCAATGGATGGATGGCTTACTTGCCGCGCGGCAGGGTGACCTTGCCGCCGATGTCGCGGTGGCGGACCTCGCCGCTGCCGCTGTGGTCGACGGTCAGGTTGCCGCCGGCGCCGTTGACGGTGATGTCGCCCGAGCCGTGGCTGCGCACGTGCACGTTGCCGCCGGTCTGGTCGATGTCCACGTCGCCGGAACCGACCACGCCGATCTCGACGTTGCCCTTCACCTGGCGGAAGCCGATGTCGCCCGAGCCGACCGTCTCCAGGCGGGCGTTGCCGCGCACGTCACTGATCTTCAGGTCGCCCGAACCAACGGTGCCGACCACGGCGTCGCCGCCGATGGTGCGCGCCTTGACGTCGCCCGAGCCCAGCGAGAGCAGGTTGAGCGAGGCGGCGCCCTCGATGTCCAGGTCACCCGAGCCGACCGCCGCGTGCACGCTGCCGCGGGTGCCGCGGGCGATGCCATCACCGGAACCGACGTCCATGCTCAGCGACTGCGCGTTGTCGATGCTGGCATCGCCGGAGCCGATGCGGAACTGCAGCGGCAGGTTGTCCGGCACGCTGCCGCGGATGTCCAGCCACGCATAGCTGTTGCCCATGCTCAGGCCGCTGCGGCCTTCGCGGCGCAGGCTGACCACCAGCTTGTCACCTTCGCGGCGCTGGTCGAGCACCAGCTGGTCCAGCCAGCTCTTGTCCGAGGCGCAGGCGCGGCCGTCCAGCTGGCCGCCACCGGCGTTGGCGATCACCTTCAGGTCGTGCTGGTTGACCTCGAACACCACGGCCTTGGCACCGGCCGCGTCCAGCTTCAGCGAACGCGGCGCGGAGAACTTGCAGTTCGGTGCGTCGGCGGCCTGCACCGACAGCGGCAACAGCAGCAACAGGGCACTACAGGCGAGCAGGGTACGCATGGTGGTCTCTCCGTAAAGGGATCAGATTTCGCCGGCGCGCTTGCGCAGGACGATGGCCAGGACGATGAAGGCGACGCCGAACGCTGCACCGATCCACAGGTCGGGCATGGCCAGGGTCTTCAGCTGCTCGGCCGGGCTCATCAGCGCGGCCAGCGACTCGACGTTCTTGGCCTTGTCGTTCGCGCTGAGGCGGTAGACCAGGTCCACGCCCGGCACCGTGCCCAGCAGCAGGCGGGCGACGATGTGCTGCCAGAACCAGCCGGTGGTCATGTCGAACACATGCATCAGCTTGGTGGTGCTGACGATGATGCCGGCGAACAGCGGCAGCATGACCGCCCACAGGAACGGCTTGCTCTTGGCCCAGGCCGAGCACAGCAGCAGCCAGCCGGCGGTCGGCAGCGCCCACAGCGCGTACACCGGGATGGCGGCGAGCAGGCCGGCGCTCAGGGACACCGGGCTGGCCGGGCCCCAGATCAGCGTGGTCGCGCTGCCGCCGTGGGTGACCGCGACGATGCTGATGATCAGCAGGAAGCCGAACATGGTGGCGACGGCGGCCAGGGTGGCCACCAGCGGTGCCACGATCAGGGCACTGAGCACCTTGGACAGCACGGTCTGGGTGTCCGACAGCGGCAGCGACTTCCAGAACAGGATGCTGCGGTCGCGGCGGTCATCGTACAGGGCACCCAGGCAGTAGAAGAACACCACGAAGGCCAGCACCAGGAAGGGCCAGGCGGAGCTCAGCAGCAGGGTCAGGTCCAGGCCGTTGCCGAGGTCGGCCATGTCCTTGGCGCTGATCTTCTGGGTCAGCAGGGCCAGGTCCAGGCCGTTGATGTTCACGTTCTCGCCGTCGATGTGCAGGCCGCCGTCGCGGGCGGCGCGGTGCAGGGCGAACAGGCCCAGGCCGATGCCCACCGCGCTCATCAGCAGCGAGACGATGCCGGCGATCAGCGGTGCGTAGAGGAAGCCGCCGCGGTTTTCCCAGTATTCGCGCTTGAGCAGCCAGCGCAGGGTGCCTGCGGGGCTGACCGGATGGTTGACGGCATTCATGCGTAGGTCCCCTTCATGACAGCGACGAACAGATCGGCCAGGCCCGCGTTGCGGGTCTCGCCCAGGGTGGAAAGCTGGCTGCGCGGCACGCCGTCATACAGCAGCACGGTCTTGCCGAAGGCCTGGCTGCGCTCGTCGATCGGCTTCAGTGCGCGGGCGGTGTCCAGCTGGTCGGCACCCACCAGCAGTTCGGTATAGCGCTCGCCCACCTCGTCCATTTCCGCGCTGAGCACCACGCGGCCATCGCGGATGAACATCACGTCGCTGAGGATGTGCTCGATCTCTTCCACCTGGTGGGTGGTGACGATGATCGTCTTCTGTTCGTCGAAGTAATCCTCCAGCAGGCGCTGGTAGAACTCCTTGCGGTACAGGATGTCCAGGCCGAGGGTCGGCTCGTCCAGCACCAGCACGCGGGCGTCGATGGCCATCACCAGGGCCAGGTGCAGCTGCACGATCATGCCCTTGGACAGCTCGCGCACGCGCTGCTTCGGCTGCAGCTTGGTGTTGGCCAGGAAGCGTTCGCAGCGGGCGCGGTCGAAGCGCGGGTGCACGCCGGCCACGAAATCGATGGCCTCGCGCACCTTCAGCCAGCGCGGCAGCACGGCCACGTCGGCGATGAAGCAGATGTCCTTCATCAGTTCATCGCGGTGCACGCGCGGGTCGCGGCCCAGCACGGACAGCTCGCCTTCCACCGAAGTCAGGCCGAGGATGGCCTTCAGTGCGGTGGTCTTGCCGGCGCCATTGGGCCCGATCAGGCCGACGATGCGGCCTGCCGGAATGGAGAAGCTGGCGTTGTCGAGGGCAACGGTGTTCTTGTAGGCCTTGCGCAGGCCCTTTGCGGTGATGACGGCGTCGCTTGCTACGGTACTCATCAGATCTTCCCCTGGGGCAGCAATTCGTCGAGGCTCAGGCCCAGGCGCTGGATGCGCTCCAGGACGGCCGGCCATTCTTCATTGAGGAAGCGCTCGCGCTCGCTGCTGCGCAGCTGCGTGGCGGCCGCCTCGGTCATGAACATGCCCAGGCCGCGGCGCTTCTCGACCAGGCCTTCATCGGCCAGTTCCTGGTAGGCGCGCGAAACGGTGATGGGGTTGAGCTGGTAGTCGGCGGCCACCTGGCGCACCGAAGGCAGGGCATCGCCCGGCTTGAGAATTCCGTCGAGCATCATGGCGATCACGCGCTCCTTCAGCTGGCGGTAGATGGGAGCGCCGTCGCTCCACTGGATGTCGCTCATATTCAGCTCCGTGGGGTCAGCGGCTGTGCGAACGAGAAGTACGGCATGGACAGGGAGCTGTGCAGCCGACGCGGGGGAGGGGGAGAGGGTTCGGCGTTCCCGGCCGTGAAGGGTGCTGCGTCCTGCGGGGTGTCGGGGGAGGAGGGCGCCGGTGGCGCCGGCAGGGCCAGCCAGAGCAGGGCCAACAGCGTCGATACGGCGGTGACCGCAGGAGCGGCATGGCGGCGTCGCATCAGGATGTTCATGGTTCCCCCTGTCTCAGGTGACTGGTGTTGTATGCAACTATAACACCGGCACGCTGTCGTGCAAGCCCTGCTTCCACCCAACTGATGGCAGGGGTGGTCACAGTTCCGAAATGTCATCTCAAGTGATTGATCCGACTGGAAAAAAGGCCTCGCACCGCCAGCACGATCCGGCCTGCTTCCATTCAGCAACATCGATGCTATGTCATCAAAGGTGCGCTGGCCGGGCATTCCGGCCGCAGCCGCCACGCCGCGCAAAGTGCCGCCCGCCCTGCAACGGCAGGCGCTCCGGGCCCCGGTGCTATAGTTCGGCCGATTCCCGGCCCGAGCTGGCCGGAGCCCTGAAACAGCTACTGCGGAATGACCCTCATGCCTCTGCCGACTGCTTTCCCGCGCCGCCTCCGCGGCCTGTCCCTGTTGACCGTCCTGGCCTTCGGTCTGGCCGGTTCGGCCACCGCCCTGGCCGCCGACCTGCTCGATGTGAGCTACCGCCCGCTGGCCGGCAAGCAGCAGGTCAACCTGGAAAAGCGCTACCACGGCCAGGTGCTGCTGGTGGTCAACACCGCCAGCAAGTGCGGCTATACCCCGCAGTACGAAGGCCTGGAGGCGCTGCACAAGCAGTACGCCAGCAAGGGCTTTGCCGTGCTCGGCTTCCCGTCGAATGATTTCAAGGGCCAGGAGCCCGGTGACGAGAAGCAGATCCAGGATTTCTGCACGCTGACCTACGGCGTCAAGTTCCCGATGTTCGAGAAGGTGCATGTCACCGGTCCGGAGGCCACGCCGCTGTACCAGCGCCTGACGGCCGCCACCGGCGTCGCCCCGGGCTGGAACTTCCATAAGTACCTGGTCGGCCGCGATGGCAGGGTCATCGCCCAGTTCGCCAGCAAGGTCACCCCGGATGATCCGCAGCTGAAGGCGGCCATCGACAAGGCACTGGCCGCACCGGCCGTGCATTGAATGAAAGCACGCACGCCTCGACATCTCCGGCGTGCGTGCGACAATGATCGTTTCGCGCCGACGTCGGCGCCCAGACACTTCCAGGAATGCAGCGAATGAAGATGGGAATGCGCGGCGCAGCGGCGTCGGTTCTGATTCTGGCGATGGGCACCTCCGGTGTCGCCCTGTCGCAACAACCGGCCGCACCGGCGGCCGCCAAGGAGACCGCAACCTTGAATTCCCCCAAGCAGAAGCTCGGCTACGCCATCGGTCTGGATGTGGCCAAGTCGTTCGCGCCGATCGCCGATGAAATCGACGTGGCTGCCCTGCGTACCGCCGTCGAGCGTTCGTTCGAAGGCCTGCAGCCGCAGATCACCCAGGACCAGGCCAAGGCCACCGATGCGGCCCTGCGCCAGGTCGTGATGGCCCGCAACGGCCAGCAGGTTCCGGGGATGGCCCCGGGCTCGCAGCCGGCCAAGGTCGACCGCGTCAAGGTCGCGCAGATGATCGGTTCGTACTCGATCGGCCCGTCGCTGGCCCAGCTGAAGGACGACATCGACACCGCCTCGCTGTTCGAAGCGATCAGCACCGGCCTGACCAAGGGCCAGCCGAAGATGACCGAAGCCGACGCGACCGCGACCATCCAGTCGTTCATGGGCACCAAGCAGGCTGAAATGCAGGCCAAGGCCGCCCAGGCCGCGCAGACCAACCGTCAGGAAGGCAATGCATTCCTGGCCAAGAACAAGACCCAGCCGGGGGTGGTGACCACCGCCTCGGGCCTGCAGTACCAGGTGATCCGCCCGGGCAGCGGCGAGCGCCCGCTGCCGACCAGCAAGGTGCGCGTGAACTACGAAGGCAAGCTGCTGGACGGCACCGTGTTCGACAGCTCCGCCGGTCGTGGCCCGGCCGAATTTGGCCTGGACCAGGTCATCAAGGGCTGGACCGAGGGCGTCGCCCTGATGCCGGTCGGCTCCAAGTACCGCTTCTGGATCCCGGGCGACCTGGCCTATGGCGAGAACGGCACCCCGGGTGGCCCGATCGGCCCGAACGCCGCACTGACCTTCGACGTCGAGCTGCTGGGCGTCCTGCCGTAAGCCGCCAGGAGTCAGCACGGACATGCGCGTTGCGATTTTCGGTACCGGCTACGTCGGTCTGGTGACAGGTACCTGCCTGGCCGATGCCGGCCACCAGGTCGTCTGCGTGGACATCGACCAGGCAAAGGTCGATGGCCTCAACCAGGGCGTCATCCCGATCTATGAGCCGGGCCTGGAGCCGATGGTGAAGGCCAACCATGCCGCATCGCGGCTGGCGTTCACCACCGATGCCGCAGCGGCCATCGGCCACGGGCAGGTGGTGTTCATCGCCGTCGGCACGCCGCCGGACGAGGATGGCAGCGCCGACCTGCAGTACGTGCTGGCCGTGGCCCGCACCATCGGCCGGCACATCAGCGTGCCGACCGTGGTGGTCAACAAGTCGACGGTGCCGGTGGGCACCGCCGACAAGGTGCGTGCGGCGATCGCCGAAGAGCTGGCTGCGCGTGGCGCGGACATCGCCTTCGACGTGGTGTCCAACCCCGAATTCCTGAAGGAAGGCGATGCGGTCGCGGACTGCATGCGCCCGGACCGCATCATCATCGGCGCCTCCAGCGCCGAATCGGTGGCGGTCATGCGCCGCCTGTACGCACCGTTCAACCGCAACCACGACCGCGTCGTGGAAATGGACGTGCGTTCGGCCGAGCTGACCAAGTACGCCGCCAATGCGATGCTGGCCACCAAGATTTCGTTCATGAACGAAATGGCCAACATCGCCGAGCGCGTCGGCGCCGACATCGAGCAGGTCCGCCAGGGCATCGGTTCGGACCCGCGCATCGGCTGGCATTTCATCTACCCGGGCGCCGGTTACGGTGGCTCGTGCTTCCCCAAGGACGTGCAGGCGCTGGCCCGCACCGCGCAGCAGTACGGCCTGGCGCCGAAGCTGCTGGACGCGGTCGAAGCGGTCAACGAGGCGCAGAAGGGCCACCTGTTCGAGCTCATCCAGCGCCACTACGGCGCGGACGCCAGCCTGCGCGGGAAGACCTTCGCGGTGTGGGGCCTGGCCTTCAAGCCGAACACCGACGACATGCGCGAGGCCTCCAGCCGCCGCCTGCTGGCCCAGTTGTGGGACGCCGGTGCGCGCGTGCGTGCCTACGACCCGGAAGCCACCCATGAAGCGCAGCGCATCTTCGGCCAGCGCGACGACCTGGTGTTCTGCAGCAGTGCCGAAGACGCACTGCAGGGCGCCGATGCGGTGGTCGTGGTGACCGAGTGGAAGCAGTTCCGCAGCCCCGATTTCCAGGCGCTGCATTCGCAGCTGCAGGACGCGGTGGTGTTCGATGGCCGCAACCTGTACGACCCGTCCGAGGTCGAGGCTGCCGGTCTGGCTTACTACGGCATTGGCCGGGGACGTTCGTTGCATGTCTGATTCATCGAGTGAACGCGAGCAGGCGCTGGAAGCGCGCCTGGTCGAACTGGAAATGCGCGTGTCCTTCCAGGAACACGCGCTGGCCGAATTGAGCGATGCGCTGGCCGATGCACGCATGCAGGGCAGCCGCAATGCCGATGTGCTGCGCGTGCTGCTGGAAGACCTGGGCAAGGTCCGCAATGCATTGCATTCTTCTGATCCGGCGAGCGAACCGCCGCCGCCGCACTACTGATCTGATTCCTATGAGCGATACCCTCCGCGACCAGCTGATGGGCCTGGGCTTCAAGCCGGCACCCAAGCCCGAGCGCAAGAATGATGGCCCCCGCCGTGATGGCCGCCCGCAGGGCAAGGGTGGCAATGGCAATGGAAAGCCGCAGGGCGCTGGCAAGGGCGAGCACAAGCCTGGCGAGCGTCGTGGCCACGGTAATGGCGGCGCCGGCAAGCCCGGCAAGCCCGGCCAGTCGCGTGGCCCGGGCCAGCAGGGCCCGCGCAAGCCGCGCAGCGCCGAAGAGATGGACCTGGCCAAGGCCTACGCCATCCGCGCGCAGAAGGAAAAGGAAGAGCGCATCGAGACCGAGCGCCTGAAGCAGGAAGAAGCGCGCCAGCGCCGCGAGGCCAAGGCCAAGCTGGAAGAACTGCTGAAGGACAAGGGTCTCAATGACGAGGCGGCCGACATCGCCCGCCACTTCCCGTATGGCGGCAAGATCAAGCGCATCTACGTGACCGCCGCGCAGCTGACCGCACTCAATGCGGGTGAGCTGGGCGTGGTCCAGCTCAACGGCCGTTACCTGCTGGTGACCGCCGAGCTGCTGGCGCAGTCCGAAGCGGTGTTCGCCGCGTCGGTGGCGCTGAAGGTCGATCCGAACGCGCCGGCCGAGGAAGATCCGTACGCCGATCCGCAGTTCCAGGTGCCGGACGACCTGGTCTGGTAAGGCTGCCTGCAGGATGACGACGACGCCGGGCATTGCCCGGCGTTTTCGTCAGTGCGTGCGGGCCGCGCGGCGCCGTGCGCGGATCAACGGCAGGCTCAGCGCGAAGAAGCACAGCAGGGCGCCGACCAGGGCGAAGCCGCTGCCGGCCAGGAACGCGGTGCGGCCGTTGTCGATGGTCCACAGCTGGCCGGCGATGAGGGCGCCCAGCACGCCACCGACGCCGGACGAGAAGCCGTACAGCAGGCCCTGGCCATGGCCGTTGAGCCGGCCGGGGAAATAGGTCGCCAGCATCTGCATGGCCGCGGCGAAGAACGCGGCGAAGCCCAGCGCGTGTGCGGTCTGTGCCACCAGCATCACCGGCAGGTTTTCCGGGAACAGCGCGGTAACCGCCCAGCGCAGGCAGGAACTGACCAGCGCGATCAGCAGCATCCAGCTGGCGTCGTAGCGGCGGAAGAAGCGGCCGATGGTGAAGAACACGCCCACCTCGAACACCACGCCGATGGTCCACAGCAGGCCGAGGGTGGACGTGCGGTAGCCGTGGTGGTCCATGTAGACCGAGAAGAACGTGTAGTACGGGCCGAACGACAGCTGTTCCATGAACGCGGCGAGGAAGAACGCCAGCACCGGCGGGCGGCGCACGATCTGCCAGAAGCCGCTGGCATCGCCCTCGGTCTTGCCGATATCGCGCGCGTACTGGTTGCTGAAGGCCGAGACCACCAGCAGGGCGAACAGCGGCAGCATCATCCACGGCAGCAGCCCGGCGCGGTTGCCGCTGCCATCGCCTTCGATCAGCCAGCCGAACAGGGTGACGATGGCGATGAAGCCCAGCGAACCCCAGACCCGGATCAGTCCGTAGCGATGGCTGTCACTGCCCAGGTGGGTGAGGGTGATCGACTCGAACTGCGGCATCACCGCGTTGTAGAAGAAGCAGAACACCACCATCGCCGGGTACATCCACGGCTGCGGCAACGGCAGCAGGAACACCGCGAAACTGAGCAGCGTCAGCACGCAGCCCACCCGCAGCAGGCGGATCGGGCGCGGCGAGGCGGCGGCCAGCGTGGTCCAGGTGCTGGGCGCGACCACGCGGGTGGCGTACCACAGGCCCATCATCACGCTGATGGCGGTGACGCTCATCCCGCGCGCGGTGAGGAACAGGCTCCAGTACGGCGTGAAGGCGCCCAGCGCCGCGTAATAGAACAGGTAGAAGCTGGACAGGCGGGCAGCGGGAACGGTCATCGCGGGAATCATGCACGGTAGCGCCGGGCCATGCCCGGCGGAGGTTGAGATACGCCGGGCATGGCCCGGCGCTACCGTCTCATTCGGGGTCGTAGTCGAGGTTGGAGGCCAGCCAGCGCTCGGCCTGGGCGCGGTCGACGCCCTTGCGGCGCGCGTAGTCGCTCACCTGTTCGCGGCTGAGGCGGCCGACCACGAAGTACTGGCTCTGCGGGTGGCTGAAGTAGTAGCCCGACACCGCGGCGGTGGGCAGCATCGCGAAGCTCTCGGTCAGCTCCATGCTGGCGTTCACTTCGGCCTGCAGCAGGTCGAACAGGCGGCGTTTCTCGCTGTGCTCGGGGCAGGCCGGGTAGCCCGGTGCCGGGCGGATGCCGCGGTACTGCTCGTCGATCAGTGCCTCGTTGTCCAGCGTCTCGGCATGGTCGAAGCCCCAGAACTCCGTGCGTACGCGCTGGTGAAGGCGCTCGGCCAGCGCTTCGGCGAAGCGGTCGGCGAGGGCCTTCAGCAGGATCGCGTTGTAGTCGTCGTGGTCGGCCTCGAAGCGCGCCACGTGGGCGTCGATGCCGATGCCGGCGGTCACCGCGAAGGCGCCGATCCAGTCCTGCTGGCCACTGTCGGCCGGGGCGATGAAATCGGCCAGACAGAAATCCGGGCGCTCGGCCGGCTTGTCCACCTGCTGGCGCAGGAAGTGCAGGGTGCTTTCGCCCTGCGGGTGCTGCACGCGCACGTCGTCGCCGACGCTGTTGGCCGGCCACAGGCCGAACACGGCCTTGGCCTGCAGCCACTTCTCGCCGACGATTCGGTCCAGCATCGCGCGGGCGTCGCGGTACAGCTCGCTGGCCTGGGTGCCGACGATCTCGTCAGTGAGGATGGCCGGGTACTTGCCGGCCAGTTCCCAGGCCTGGAAAAACGGGGTCCAGTCGATGTAGTCGACCAGTTCGGCCAGCGGGTAATCATCAAAGACGTGCAGGCCCGGCTGCTTCGGTGCCGGCGGGGTGTAGTTGGCCCAATCGCCCTGGAACTTCTGCCCGCGTGCATGTTCCAGAGAGACCAGGCGCTTGGCATCGCCGCGGTTGCGGTGGCGCGCGCGGATCTCGGCGTAGTCCGCTTCGTTGGCGGCGACGAAGGCCTCGCGCAGGTCGCGCGAGATCAGCGACTGGGCCACGCCGACCGCGCGCGAGGCATCCTTCACCCACACCGTGGGCGCCTTGTAATGCGGGTCGATCTTCAGCGCGGTATGCGCGCGCGAGGTGGTCGCGCCGCCGATCAGCAGCGGCAGGTCGAAGCCCTGGCGCTCCATTTCGCGCGCCACGTGGCTCATCTCCTCCAGCGAGGGCGTGATCAGCCCGGACAGGCCGATCAGGTCCGCGTGGTGTTCGCGCGCGGCGTCGAGGATCTTCTGCGCCGGCACCATCACGCCAAGGTCGACGACCTCGAAGTTGTTGCAGGCCAGGACCACGCCGACGATGTTCTTGCCGATGTCGTGCACATCGCCCTTCACCGTGGCCATGATGATCTTGCCGTTGCTGCGCGCGGTATCGCCGCTGCGAGCCTTCTCCGCTTCGATGTACGGCAGCAGGTAGGCCACCGCCTTCTTCATCACGCGCGCGGATTTCACCACCTGCGGCAGGAACATCTTGCCGGCGCCGAACAGGTCGCCGACCACGTTCATGCCGTCCATCAACGGGCCTTCGATCACATCCAGCGGGCGGCTGGAGGCCTGACGGGCCAGCTCGGTGTCCTCTTCCACGAAGGCATCCAGGCCGTGCACCAGCGCATGCGCCAGGCGCTGCGCAACCGGCTTTTCGCGCCAGGCCAGGTCTTCGGTCTTCGCTGCGCCCTTCTTGCCCTTGTAGCGCTCTGCGATCTCCAGCAGGCGCTCGGTCGAATCGCTGCGGCGATTGAGGATCACATCCTCCACGCGCTCGCGCAGTTCCGGTTCCAGCTCGTCGTAGATCGGCATCGCGCCGGCGTTGACGATGCCCATGTCCATGCCGGCGGCGATGGCGTGGTACAGGAACACCGAATGGATGGCCTGGCGCACCGTCTCATTGCCGCGGAACGAGAACGACACGTTGGAGACGCCGCCGGACACGTGGCAGTGCGGCAGGGTCTGCTTGATGATGCGGGTCGCTTCGATGAAGTCGACCGCATAATTGTCGTGCTCTTCGATGCCCGTGGCGACGGCGAAGATGTTCGGGTCGAAGATGATGTCCTGCGGCGGGAAGCCGATTTCATCGACGAGGATGCGGTAGGCGCGCGTGCAGATCTCGACCTTGCGCGCGCAGGTATCGGCCTGGCCGGCCTCGTCGAAGGCCATCACCACCGCGGCCGCGCCATAGCGCAGCACCTTGCGCGCGTGCTCGCGGAACAGCGCCTCGCCTTCCTTCAGCGAGATCGAGTTGACCACGCTCTTGCCCTGCAGGCATTTCAGGCCCGCCTCGATCACGCTCCACTTGGAGGAATCGACCATCACCGGGATGCGCGCGATGTCCGGCTCGGACATGATCAGGTTGAGGTAGCGGGTCATCGCCGCTTCCGAATCGATCAGGCCCTCGTCCATGTTGACGTCGAGGATCTGCGCGCCGCTGGCCACCTGCTGGCGCGCGACGTCCACCGCTTCCTCGTAGCGGCCTTCCTTGATGAGTTTGCGGAACTGCGCGCTGCCGGTGACGTTGGTGCGCTCGCCGACGTTGACGAACAGCAGGTCCGGGGTGATGACCAGCGGTTCCAGGCCGGACAGGCGGGTATAGGGCGAAGTGCTCATGCGGCCTGCTGCTCCTGTGCGCCGGGCAGGGCGCGCGGTGGCAGGCCGGCCACGGCCTCGGCGATGGCGCGGATATGGTCAGGGGTGGAGCCGCAGCAGCCACCGACCAGGTTCAGCAGGCCGTCCTCGGCGAAGCCACGCAGGGTGGCGGCCATTTCCTCGGGCGTCTCGTCGTACTCGCCGAAGGCATTGGGCAGGCCGGCATTGGGGTGCGCGCTGACATGGCAGTCGGCCACCTGGGACAGGGTTTCCACGTGCGGGCGCATGGCATCGGCACCCAGCGCGCAGTTCAGGCCGATCGACAGCGGGCGCGCATGGGCCAGCGAGGCATGGAATGCATCGGCGGTCTGCCCCGACAGGGTGCGGCCGGACGCATCGGTGATGGTGCCGGAGATCATCACCGGCAGGCGTGCACCGCGCGCATCGAAGGCCTCTTCCAGCGCATACAGCGCGGCCTTGGCGTTGAGCGTGTCGAAGATGGTCTCGACCATCAGGGTGTCGGCGCCGCCATCGATCAGGCCTTCGATGGCTTCGCGGTAGGTGTCGCGCAGTTCGTCGAAGCTGGTGTTGCGGAAGCCGGGATCGTTCACGTCGGGGCTGATCGAGGCGGTGCGGCTGGTCGGCCCGATCACGCCGATGACGAAGCGCGGCTTGTCCGGCGTGGTCGCTTCGACCGCATCGCAGCAGGCGCGGGCGACGGCGGCGCCGGCCTTGTTCAGTTCGTACACCAGGTGTTCGAGGTGGTAGTCGGCCTGGCTGACCGAGGTCGCGTTGAACGTGTTGGTTTCCACCAGGTCCGCGCCGGCCTGCAGGTAGGCGGTGTGGATGTCACCGATGACCTGCGGCCGGGTCAGCAGCAGCAGGTCGTTGTTGCCCTTCAGGTCGTGGCCTTCCGGCGCGCCGTGGTCGCAACCGGGGCCATGGTCGTGGTCGTAGCCGCCGGCGAAACGCTGGCCGCGGTAATCGTCTTCCTGCAGGTTGTGGCGCTGGATCATCGTACCCATCGCACCGTCGATGATCAGGATGCGCTCGCGCAGTGCGGCAAGCAGGGCATGGGCACGTTCGGGATGCAGCCAGGGCAGGGCGGACACGGCGACCTCAGGGCTTGTTGGCGATCAGCGAGATGACTTCAAAATGCGGCGGGCGTTTTTCGCGGGTCACGGTTTCCAGGCTGGAGACCTGCAGGCCGGCCTTGTCGACGAACCTGCGCAGCTCCTTGTCGCTGAAGCCGAGGTTGACGTGGCCATAGGCTTCCACCGCGGCCTTGTGCTCGTGGCGGGCCAGGCTGCACAGCAGCAGGCGGCCGCCCGGGCGCAGCACGCGCGCGGATTCGGCCACGGCCTGCGCCGGCTTGCTGGCGTAGGTCAGGGCGTGCATCAGCACCACCAGGTCGAAGCTGCCATCCTTGAAGGGCAGGGCGTGCATGTCACCTTCGCGCACCTCCACGTTGGGCAGGCGGCGCAGGCGCTCGCTGGCGGCGGCCACCACGCGCGCGCTGGTGTCGATGCAGACGTAGCGGCTGGCGTGCGGGGCCACCAGTTCGGCCAGCACGCCGTCACCGGACGCGATGTCGAGCACGTCGCCGGTCTCCAGCAGCGGCAGCGCGGTGCGGGCCAGGGCTTCCCAGGTGCGGCCCGGCGAGTAGTGGCGTTCCATGTCGCCGGCCACGCTGTCGGCCCAGTTCTGGTCGGCGGCGCGGCTGGCCATCACCGCAGCGACGCGTTCAGCATCCTGGCGCAGCAGTGGATCGTCGCTTCCGTTGCTCAAGGCATGCCACAATGCGCGCTGCGCCGGGTCCAGCTGCGCATCGTCGAAGCGGTAATAGGCCGACACGCCGGCACGGCGGTCGCGGACCAGGCCGGCTTCCTTCAGGCGCGCCAGGTGGGTCGACACCCGCGGCTGCGCCAGCCGGGTGATCGCCGACAGCTCGGCCACGGTCAGCTCTTCCTGTTCCAGCAGCGCCAGCAGGCGCACGCGGGTGGCGTCGGCGAACACCTTCAGGCGGGTCGACCAGTCTTCCAGATCCATAAATATCTACCTATCGCGATATAGAGATATATTCGCCGACGGCAGCGGTTCCGGTCAAGCCGCAACACCCTCCAAGTCAGCCGCCGTTGCCCGGCCCCGGTACAATCGAGCCACCTGGGCGCGCAGTGCGTGGCCCCTATCATCATGTACCTGGGAGGGTGTTGTGGATTTCAGCTTTACTGAAGAGCAGTTGATGCTGCAGGACGTGGCGCGGCGCATCGCGCAGGAGAAGATCGCCCCGAGCGCGGAGCACCATGACCGCACCGGCGAATTTCCGCTTGAAAACATCCGCCTGCTGGGCGAAAACGGCCTGATGGGCATCGAAGTGCCGACCGAGTACGGTGGCGCGGGCATGGACCCGGTGGCCTACGTGCTGGCGATGGTGGAAGTCGCCGCCAGTGATGCGGCGCACTCGACCATCATGTCGGTCAACAATTCGCTGTTCTGCAACGGCATCCTGACCCATGGCAGCGAGGCGCAGAAGCAGAAGTACGTGCGCGCGATCGCCGAAGGCGAGGCCATCGGCGCGTTCGCGCTGACCGAGCCGCAGTCCGGTTCGGATGCCACCGCCATGCGCTGCCGCGCGGTCAAGCAGGCCGACGGCACCTATGTCATCAACGGCAAGAAGAGCTGGATCACCTCCGGCCCGGTGGCCAAGTACATCGTGCTGTTCGCGATGAGCGAGCCGGACAAGGGCGCGCGCGGCATCACCGCCTTCCTGATCGACACCGACAACGCCGGCTTCGGCCGCGGCAAGACCGAGCCGAAGCTGGGCATCCGTGCCTCGGCCACCTGCGAGATCGAGTTCAACGACTACGTGGCCCAGGCCGACGACTTGCTCGGCCAGGAAGGCGAGGGCTTCAAGATCGCCATGGGCGTGCTCGACGCCGGTCGCATCGGCATTGCGTCGCAGGCCATCGGTATCGCCCGTGCCGCCTATGAAGCGACCCTGGAATACGTGAAGGACCGCAAGGCCTTCGGTGCCGCCATCGGTACCTTCCAGATGACCCAGGCGAAGATCGCCGACATGAAGTGCAAGCTGGACGCCGCCCTGCTGCTGACCCTGCGCGCGGCGTGGGTGAAGGGCGAAGGCAAGCGTTTCAGCAACGAAGCGGCCATCGCCAAGCTGACTGCTTCGGAAGCCGCGATGTGGATCACCCACCAGGCCGTGCAGATCCACGGCGGCATGGGCTATTCCAAGGAAATGCCGCTGGAGCGCTACTTCCGTGATGCCAAGATCACCGAGATCTACGAAGGTACCTCGGAAATCCAGCGCCTGGTGATTGCCCGCAACGAGACGGGCCTGCGCTGAGTTCGAGTGGAGGGGGCCCCCCCCCCGGGGGGGGGGGCCGGGGGGCCCCCCCCCCCCGGACCGCGTACCCTGTTGTCTCCGTAGCGGCATCAAGGACCGATCCCGT
>NZ_JACVTV010000086.1:0-19618 GCF_016624625.1 Stenotrophomonas sp. S41
CAACCTTGCCAAGGTTGAGGTCGCGAGTTCGAGTCTCGTTTCCCGCTCCAGTTTCGACAGGCCCCATCGCGGGGTTTTGTCATGTCAGGGGCATCGTTCCTGGCCGCAGTACGTTGGCCTCATGGCAGAGTGGCTATGCACCGGATTGCAAATCCGTTTACAGCGGTTCGATTCCGCTTGAGGCCTCCAATTGAAAAGCCCTGACTCCGGTCAGGGCTTTTTCTTTGCGTGACGCCCGGGATCACGCTGCAGCGCTCAGCTTGCCGGAGGACGCGCACCGCAGTTGCGGCAGGCATAGGTGAAGAAGACCACGGCGAACGCATCGCGCGGGTTCTTGTAGTAGCGCTCCCCGCACCTGGGGCAGGGCGCCATTGAGATCCGCCGATTCAACACCAAGAGCCCCGCCATCCAGACAACGACCAGGGCCAACTCTGCCTCTGGTCGACCCGTGTCACTCACCAGGGGGAAGGCAAGCACACCCGCCAAGCCCCAGAAAACAGGTACGATGAGGCGGCGGCGAAGGCTGCGCCATGGCCGGCGTTCGGAAGTGTCCTTTTCCATGCGGTGTTCGCGACGTTTTCGATGGGTCCCCACAGCGTACAGGGAAGTGCGCCATCAGCCCCCCTGCCAAACCGCACTGCTGGCCCGCAGACGCCCCTGCTAACGTCCGCCATCACTCAGGAAGAGGGGCGGGCAGTGCGCGCGTTGGCAATCCGGCAGGCAATCTACCTTCCCCTCGGCGCGATGTTCGCCGCAATCGCATTCGGCTTCACCGTGCCCGGCTACAGCTCGCTCTCGCAGCACCTCAGCGAGATGGGGCTGATGCCGGGCCTGCCGGCAAACATGTTGACGGCCTGCATCGCGGTCAATGGCGCGGCCATCATCGTCTTCAGTCTTGCGCTGCTGGGCTGGGGCCGCCGCTTCGCACTCACCGCGCTCACCTCCTCACTGTTCGGCGTGGCCATGCTCAGCAACGGGGTGTTCACCACCGGCAGCCCGCTGCACGGCATGTACTCCATCGGCATCTTTTCCATCCTGACGCCGCTGTTGTTCCTGGTTGAGCTTGGTGCCGATGCCTCCAGGCGCATCGCCTGGGTGGCGCGCGCCGCGTCGCTGCTGGGCATGGCCTATCTCTGGTTGATGCTGTCGGGCTTCGATCCGCAACCCTGGCACGGGCTGACCCAGCGCATCGCGTTGTTGCCAGCATTTGGCTGGTATACGTTTGCCGCGCTCGAACTGAGACGGGTGTCCGGGAACACCTGATGCCGTGTCTGGTTACACTCGGGGAATGAACCAGATCGACAACTTCCGTGGCGCGCTGCTCGGACTGGCCTGCGGCGATGCCGTCGGCACCACGGTGGAGTTCAAGCCGCGCGGCAGTTTCACGGCGCTCACCGACATGGTCGGCGGCGGCCCGTTCAATCTGAAGCTGGGGCAGTGGACCGACGACACCTCGATGGCGATGTGCCTGGCCGAAAGCCTGGTGCGTTGCGATGAGTTCGACCCGCGCGACCAGATGACCCGCTATGCCAACTGGTATCGCAATGGTTACTGGAGCGCGACCGGTGAGTGCTTCGACATCGGCATGGCCACGCGCGCGGCCATCGATCAGTTCCTGCTCAGCGGGCAGCCGCTGTCGGGCAATGAAGATCCGCGCAGTGCCGGCAATGGCTCGATCATGCGCCTGGCGCCTGTGGTGCTGCGCTATGCCGGAACGCCGGAACTGCCGGCGATGGCCGAGCTGAGTTCGCGAACCACCCATGCCACGCGCGAATGCCTGGATGCATGCCGCTTGCTGGCAGCCGCGATCGAGCGTGCGCTGGATGGGCAATCGAAGCAGGCCGTGCTGGATCTGCGTGACGTCCCGGTGCAGGGCGAGCGCCTGCAGCAGATCGCCGCTGGGCACTACCAGCAGGCAAGCCGTGAGCAGATCCGCGGCAGCGGCTATGTGGTGGACAGCCTGGAGGCGGCGTTCTGGTGCTTCCACCGGCACGACACGTTCGCCGCTGCGGTGCTGGAAGCGGCCAACCTGGGCGACGATGCCGATACCACGGCGGCGGTGCTGGGCCAGTTGGCCGGTGCCTTCCACGGTGCGGCCGGCATCCCCGCGCACTGGCTGCAGGTGCTGGCCATGCGCGCGGAAATCCAGGTGCTGGCAGACGCGTTGTGTGAACGGAACCGGGTTGCACGGGCTGGCGGGGTCTTTGCCGTTGCCAGGGAACCGTCGTAGCGTATGAGAGAGCGGGCCGACTCGGCCACGGACAGGAGGTCTGGATGAACGCGAAATTCGGGATGGGCCTGGTGCTTTTGCTGCTGGCACCGGTGGCGTCGGCGCAGGTTTACAAGTGCAAGGGCGCGTCGGGTGAAACGGTCTATTCGCAGGACCCGTGCGGCGCCGGCAGCGAGCCGATGAAGCTTCGCTCGAACCGTGCCGCATCCGAGAGTGCTGGCGAAGCGTCCAATCGCGCGGCGGTGTATCGCAGCACCGGCATGAGCGATGCGGGCATCGCCGAGCGCAACTGCCTGCAGGGGGAACAGACCCGCATCTATGGTCC
The DNA here is from genome assembly GCF_016624625.1 of Stenotrophomonas sp. S41. NCBI lineage: Bacteria > Pseudomonadati > Pseudomonadota > Gammaproteobacteria > Lysobacterales > Lysobacteraceae > Stenotrophomonas > Stenotrophomonas sp. S41. The sequence goes on from NZ_JACVTV010000086.1 coordinate 2,556, forward strand.
GCTCGACGCGCGTACGCAGGCCGTCAACCGACAGGTCGCCGAGCTGGATCGACAGTTGGCAGCCGCCCGCAGCGCCCCCGCGGAGACCAGCAGCCCACTGTCCAATGCCACGCTCGAATCGGGCATCCGTGCGCAGATGTCCAGCCTGCAGCAGTCGCTGAGTTCTGAACGGGTTGCCGCCGATGCGCAGATGTCCACGGCGCGTGAGCGCTGTGCGTCCGCACGCCGCGATCAGGAAGGGCGCGTGCAGCAGCAGTACGCCGCGCCGGCATCCACGGCGTACTGATCCATGCAGCCGCCTGTCGCCGGACGTGCTCCCTCAGTCGCGCAGCGACGATCTGGCTGAAAGCTGCCGCACTTCCGACAGGCGCGCGGCGAAGCCCTTGTGTTCCAGTGCCGATGCCGTGGCCTCCAGCACGTCCAGCAAGGGATGACCGATCTCCGCTTCCAGCGTGCCGATCGCCTCGAACACCAGTGACCAGTGCGGCTCCAGCCGGCGCAGCAGTGCGCGACCGTCGGCGGTGAAAGCCAGCGCGCTCTTGCGTGCGTCCTCGGCCATCGGCAGGCGTTCGAGCAGGCCCTGCTGGATCATCAGGCCGACGGTCTGGCTGATCGCGCCCTGGGTGAGGCGGCTGGCGTCGGTGATCTCGCCTACGGTGCGGGCGCCTCCGGCAATGGCGCGCATCACCGGGGTGTAGCGCGCGCGGTAGTCCAGGCCCATGTCCCGGTAGACCGTTTCGGCCCCCTGGTCCACGAGTTCGGCGGTGTAGCGGAGCAGTTCGCCCAATCCGGCAGTTCGTTTCATAAGAGGCAATATGCATTAGCGCTAATGCATGTGCAAGCGTCACCAATCTCAAACCGGGACGACATGAGAAGGGGGTATGGTCGAGCTTCGGTATTCGGGAGCAGCAATGGCACGCAGGGACATGCAAGACCGCATGCAGCACGCGGCAGGCCAGCGATGAGCAGATCCACTGCGGATGTGCGCTGGCTGACATTCCGGCTCAAGAACGGTCAGTCGATCGGGCCGGATCAATTGAAGGACGGCTGGGTGATCGCGGCCGAAACGCGCCATTGCGGCGTGCGCCGTGAGAGCATCGAAGGCTCGGGCGTGGTCTACGCCCTGTATGGGCCCTCCGATCTGCCATCACCGCGTCGCGCTGAACTGCGCATGCGCGATTTCCTGATGCGCTCGGGCTACACCTTCACCATGGGCACGCTGGGCGGCTGACGCCGCCCGCTGCAACTGCACGGCTGCGCTCAGGGGCGCACGGTCAGCACCTGGCCGATGCTGCCGATCGGGCCGCGCTCGTCGTGCAGCACGGTGCTGGTCAGGCCGATGCCTTCGCTGCCGAACGACACCGAGGTATCGAAGCCCAGCCAGTCGCCCTGCGGCGTGCCGAACATGTGCACGGTGAGGTCCAGGTTGGGGAACGCGATGTCCTTCGGATCGGCGCGCACGGCCATGCCGTTGGACAGGTCGAACAGGGTGGCAGCGCGGGCCAGCGGACTCACCGTCTCGCCCTCCAGCAGTGGCTGTTTCGCGCGTGCCCAATAGGTCGCACGGCCGGGGCCGTGGTCATCGCGGCGGATCTCCACGTTCTCGATGAAGCCGCCCGGCCACACCGTCGCCGGATCCCATTCGGGCATCGTGTCGGCAGCTGCGATGCGCGCCAGCGGCGTGCCGGCAATCGCCGCGGTATCGTTCGGGCGCATCAGCCACGCACGCACGCGCAGGGCGGCGCGGTCCTGGTGGCTGAGGGTGGCTTCCACCAGTTCGATGGTGCGGCCGCCGCGCAGTACCTGAACGTGCGCGTCCATCGCTTCGATCGGAATGGTGCCGAGGATGTCGTAGGACAGGCGACCGATCAGGAAGCCGTGGCCGCGCGCGGCGGCGTCGCGTTCCAGGTGATGCGCGAGCAATCCCATCGCCGGGGCGATGTGCTGTTCGTTGGTGTTCCAGGCGCCGCCCACGTGTGCGGTCGGCAGGTAGCGGGTGTCGCTCAGTCGTTCGAAGAAGGCCATGGGCTCACAGGGCAGTGGAATGAAGTGCGCGACGCGCGCTGCGCCGTGCCTCCATCGTAGCCTCAGTGCGCGGAAGCCGCCTTCAGTGCGTCCACCACCTGCGCGCCGGAGAAGCCGCAATGGCCTTCGCCGACAGGAGGCAGTACATGCAGTTTCGAGGCGCTGCCTGCGCGCGCAACCAGCCGCGGATACACCGTCTGCATGCGCGGCACGATGGTGGGATCATCGCTGTTGAACTGGATCACCAGTGGGCGCTGCAACGCGCCGTTGAGCGCCAGCTGGTCACGCACGTACGCCTGTCCTGCGGCTGTGCCCTGCACCCGTTGCACGCCCGCGTTGAAGGCCGCGTCGTCACCGAAGCCGCTGTAGACGATGCCGATGTTGCCTGCCGGCATGCCACCGGCGCGCGTCGCCAGTTCGTGCAGGACCAATGCGTGCAGGCTGATCGCACCGGCCAGCGCATCGGGTGCGACCTGCAGGCGCGTGGCCAGCTGTGCGGCCTGCGCCGGGCGAGTCGCCAGTGCGGCAGCGATGCCTTGGTACAGCGCCATCTGTGGCAGCGCGGCAGCCTCGCTCGACAGCAGCCCGCCGGCCGGCGGGCCCTCGGCCTTGGGGAAGAAGTAGTCAAAGGCCACCAGGGTGGTCAGCAGGTCCCCGGCCAGCACGTCGCCGGGCAGGTTGGCGCCGCACAGTGAAATGCCACCGGCATAGCCCTGCGGATGGCGCTCCAGGCTGGCCACGGTGACCGCGCCGCCCATCGAGAAGCCGAGCATCCAGGTGCGGCGCACGTGCGTGAGTTCGCCCAGCGCGTGCTGGCGCAGGCGCTCCATGTCAGCCACCGCATCGGCCACCGCCCAGCCTTGGCTGGAGTAGGCACTCTGGGCGACGGCGTAACCGGCATCGAGCAGTGCCTGGGTGCTGTCTGCAGCCGCCATCGGCGTCTCGCGCGGCACGCCCACCGGTTCATAGCCATGGGCCAGCATCACCAGCTCGCCGTTCCACTGCGCGGGAACATCCAGCCGCCAGGGGGCGCCCTGCAGTTCACCGCTGAACGTGCGCGGCGCTGGCGGTGTGGCCGCGTGCAGGGAGCTGGTGGGAAGCAGGCCGATCGCCAGGACCAGGGGGAGCAGGGCGCGCATCGCAGTCATCCGTGCAGGGGTGCGCCGAGCATAGGGCCTGGGGGTGGGGCACGCGCGCTGCGCTGCCGCAGGCTTGCTCGCCGGCGTACCGGCGAGTTCGATACGATAGGTCGCACCAGCCTTCATCTACTTGATCCGAAGTCCCGCCATGGTCGACCGCCTTGCCATCCTGCTGGAACGCTTCGCGGTCAACGCCTCGGTGTTCCATGCCGGCGCGCTGTGCGGCATCAACAGCCTGCCGGGCGAGGATGAGGCCGGCCAGCTGCACCTGGTGCGGCGCGGGCCGGTGCAGGTCAGCCATGGCCAGCAGACCGTGCAGGTGGATGTGCCCAGCCTGCTGCTGTACCCGCGGCCGATGCCGCACCGGTTCAGTACCGACCCGCAGCACGGTGCCGACATGGCCTGCGCCAACCTGCATTTCGAAGGCGGCCGGCTCAATCCGATCAGCGCGGCGTTGCCCGATTTCATCTGCATGCCGCTGACGGATCTGTATGGCGGCAGCGCCGCGCTGGATCTGCTGTTCGAGGAAGCGTTCGAGCAGCGTTGCGGGCGCACGGTCATGGTCAATCGCCTGTTCGAGGTGGTGATGATCCAGGTGCTGCGGCAGTTGATGGAAGGTGGGCAGATGCGCGGCGGCCTGTTTGCCGGGCTCGGCCACCCGCGCCTGCGCCTGGCACTGGTGGCCATGCATGAGGCGCCGGCGCAGGCCTGGAGGCTGGAGGACCTGGCCGAAACCGCCGGCATGTCGCGCAGCGTATTCGCCGCCAGTTTCCGCGAGGCGATGGGGACCACGCCGGGCCAGTACCTGCAGGGCTGGCGTGTCAGCCTGGCCCAGCAGGCGCTGCGCCAGGGGCGGCCGTTGAAGCGGATTGCCGACGACGTCGGCTACGGCAGCGAAGCCGCGCTGTCGCGTGCGTTCAAGGCACACACCGGGCAGTCGCCACGGCAGTGGCGTGAACAGGATCGCGCCAGCGCCGCCTGAGTGCTCAGCCCAGCGCGAGCCGGGCCAGCTTCATGCCGCCAAACAGGCCGGCCAGGCCAAATGCGACCGAGCCGCCGGCATACAGCGCCGCCAGCCCGTGCTGGCCGCGCTGCAGCAGCAGGCCGATTTCCAGCGAGTAGGTGGAGAAGGTGGTGTAGCCGCCGAGGATGCCGGTGGTCAGCAGCAGCCGCAGCTGCGGCGAGGCGCCATTGCGCAGGGCGAAGGCCTCCACCACCACGCCCATCAGCAGCGCGCCGCTGATGTTGATGAGGAAGGTCGACCAGGGCCACGGGCTGCCGACGGCGACGCGCGCGCCGAGCAGGTTGCAGGCATGGCGCAGGCACGCGCCCGCGCCGCCTCCCAGGAAGACCAGGACATAGTTGTTCAGTGCTTGCATCGTTTGCCTCGAATGCTGGTTAGCAGGATCGACGGCGTATGCAATGGCGGGCACGGCCTGCCATCGACGAACGCCGGGTTCGTCAACAACAGGAGCCATCAGCCATCTCAGGCGGTTATCGGGGGAGCCCCATCCCCATCACGCGCCATGCTACCAGCGCGACGCGGCGCTGGGCATAAATCTGTCAGGGCAGGGCGGTGGCGACCACGCGGGCGACCTTGCTGCGGCTGATGCCTTCGCGCAGCAGATCGTTGGCCATCAATCCCAGCGATGCCTGCCGGCGGAAGCCAACATCAAGCCCGCGCCGGTCGAGGATGTTGGCCACCAGCTCATAGGCGGTTTCCCAGACATCCAGATAGGCCTCGCTGGGCAGGTACATGTAGGCGCTGCCGCGTTCGCCGACCGCGCCATCGACCGGACCGAACAGCAGTTCGCGCGGATCCATCTTCACGGCATCGGCGATGCGGAAGAGCTGCTCGGCTTTTACGTGGTCGGCCTTGACGTTGTCGTTGAGCCAGTTGCTGACGGTGGCGGTGGTGCTTTGCGCAGCGCGGGCCAGGTCGGCCGGGCGGGGGTGCCCGGCATCCTTCATGGCGGCGGCGAGTCGTTGTCCAAGAGTATTCATCTATGCAAGCCAGCTTAACGCGTGGATTCAAAAGAATCCTTGCCACCAGAATAAGTCTGATGACGAAAGAGATCGAAAATGGACGAAATCTGGTGCAAGCGTCAGGTGCGCATGCGGCTGGGACTGGAGACCGACGCCGAGCTGGCCAGGCTCTTTGGAATCAGCAGATCCGCTGTCTCCCAATGGCCCCGCGACTTTCCGATTCCGCCGCTGCGGCGCTACATGCTGCAGCAGCGCTATCCGAGTCTGTTTCCCGCGGAAAAGAGCGAACAGGTAGAAACCATCTAAGTAACGACTGAAACTGTCGCGGTTGGCGTGGTTATGCCGATTTGTTAAGCGCGCTTATCGCCATAGTTGAATTCGATTGAAACAGGCGCGGCAGGGGCGCGGCGGAATGCGTGTCGGGCGAGGGTGTCGGCTTTGGCGCGACGGCGGGGCGGGGCGGCCCAGTTGCTCAGATCATGAACGATTAATAATTTCAATCACAAAAGTCGCACCCTGTAATTGACCTGTCGTGAAAATTATGACTAATTGGCATCAACCGGTTGTGAAGGCCGGGAGTCTTTCAGTACCACGCACGTAGATCGGTTGACCGTCAACGATGCAGGACAAGTCCAACGGAGGTCGTATGGAATACGGCATGCATGGCTTGGCTGAACGGGTACGCCGCGAACTGGAAGCCAGTTATCACAAACACGGATGCGGTCCGGCGTTCTGGGATACCTACCAGCAGGTGCTTGATCGCCTGGTTCCGCAGGGAACCGAGCGTACCGAAGTGACCAACGATCTGGCGCTGATCATCGAACAGCTCGGCATCGTCCGCCGTGCCCAGCTGGTGCCGCCGGACGGCAGCAGCCGCCCGCGTTGAATCAGCACAGGCGCCAGGCGCCGCACGCCAGCAGGGCCGCCAGCAGGGATGCCAGCACGGTGGTGCGTGTGCGCCACCAGCGCGGCGCCTGCCCGGTCATCACCTGCGGGCTGCAGTAGCGCACCAGTCCTTGGCCGAAGCCGGCGTGGTGCTGCTGCTGTGCGCACGCTTCCAGGCAGGCACCGCAGGCAAGGCAATCGGCCTGGGGCCCATGGCGGATGTCCAGCTGCATCGGGCAGGCCGTCACGCAGGCCGCGCAGTCGGTGCAATCCCCCAGCCGGTCCGCACTGAAGGTGGGCATCGGCCCCGCCAGCAGCGGATGGGCGGCACGGAACACGTAGTCCTGCGCGGTGACCGGATCGAGCAGGCCACGGCCGCGCGCCTGCACGCCGCCCAGTGCGGCAGGTCGTGCGCCACGGGGTTCGCCACGGCGCGCGTCGTACAGCATGCGCGGGGTATGAGGATCGGTCAGCAGCGGCTGCAGGCGCGCGAACGGGCACAGCGAACGGCACACCTGTTCGCGCAGGAAGCCGGCATTGCCGTAGGTGGCCCCGGCATAGAACAGCACCCAGAACACTTTCCATCCGCTCCAGCCGCTTGCGGCGGGCAGGCCGAACAGGCCGTGGATGGGGCTGAACAGGCCGACGAAGGTGATGCCGGTCCACAGCGAGAGCAGCACCCAGCACAGTCGGGTCGCGACCGTGGCCGCGCGCGGGGGCAGCCCTTGCGCCAGCACGCGGGCGATGCCGTCGAAGGCGCGCATCCACAGGGTCTGCGGACAGGCGTGGCCGCACCAGACCCGGCCGGCCAGGTGGGTCAGCAGGGCCAGGCCCACGGCAAGCACCGCCAGCAGGCCCAGCAGCATGCCGATGTCATCCGGCCACAGCGTCCAGCCGAACAGATCGAAGCGGCGTGCGGCGAGATCGAGCAGCAGCGCCTGGCGTCCATCCCAGCGCAGCCAGGGCAGCACGTAGAACAGCGCCAGCAGCGTGGCACTGAGGGCGCCACGCCAGCGCCAGGGGCGCGGCACGGAGGGCAGGGCGCAGCTCATCCCAGCGGCAGCTCGTCGTCGCCGTCGCCGATCGGGCGCAGCAGGTAGCCGGTCACTGCACTGGACAGCGCAGTGACCGCCCAGAACATGAAGAAGCCCGCGGTGTAGCCCAGCTCACGGCTGATCGCGCTGCCCGGGAAACTGATCGCCTGCAGCCGCAGGGGATCGACGAAGGCGAAGAACACCACGCTGGCCAGGCCGGCGGCGATGAAGCTGGGCCAGAGGACCGCGCCCCAGTGCTGGATCAGCCGCTGGCGGCGGCCGGAAGACGATGTGTTCATGCTGTCCCAGGTCTGAGGAAGAGGGCGGCGCGTATACTTCGCGGTGGTCGGCGCAGCATCCGCAGGGCATGCGTCCTGCAAGCGCGTCAGCCTAGGCGGGCCTGTCCGCGCCGACATTGATCTGGATCAACAGCGGCCGCCGCCGCCTTCGGCACACTGCCGATCCGTACTGGGTAACCCGATGAACGCACCATCCCCGACCGAACTTCCCGTCGCCTCGCTGGCGCTGTGCAGCGAAGAGGAAGTGACCCGCCTGGTCCACGATTTCTACGCGCGGGTGCGCGAGGAGGAGCGGCTGGGGCCGGTGTTCAACGGCCATGTCCATGACTGGCCCTCGCACCTGGCCCAGCTGGTCGATTTCTGGTCGGCCATGCTGCGCGGTACCCGCCGCTTCAGTGGTTCGCCGATGTCCAAGCACATGGCCATCGACCTGGACAAGGATCTGTTCGACCGCTGGCTGGTGCTGTTCCACAGGACCACGGCCGAGTGCGGCAACCCGCCGATGCAGGCGCTGGCCGACGACGTGGCCAAGCGCATCGCCGAGACCTTCTGGCGCCGCTACCAGATGCTGCGCTGGCCGCAGGTGGGCCTGCCGGTGCTGGGTGCTCGCGGCCAGGATTGATCAAGGTCAAGGCGGGGACGCCGCGCCGGCGCGATGCTGGCGCCATGGACACGTTCTCTCCCGCTGCTGGTGGCCTTGCCTGGACCTTCGACCCTGATCTTCTGCGCCGGCATGACCGGCCGGGGCCGCGCTACACCTCCTATCCGACCGCGCCGCATTTCCACGATGGCTTCGACGCGCCGGCCCTGCGCCAGGCGATCGCCGACAGCAACCAGACGGCGCGCGCGCTGTCGCTGTACGTGCACGTGCCGTTCTGTTCCAGCCCGTGCTTTTACTGCGGCTGCAACCGGGTGATCACCCGCGATCGCGGCCGTGGCCACAGCTACGTTGCGCGCGTGCTGGCCGAGGCCGACCTGCTGGCACCGCAGTTCGATGACGGGCGCGAAGTGATCCAGCTGCACCTGGGTGGCGGTACGCCCAATTTCCTCGATGCCGAGGCCATGACCACGCTGGTGGAAGGGCTGCGCCGGCGTTTCGATTTCAGTGACTCGTCACAGCGCGATTTCTCCATCGAGCTGGATCCGCGTTTCATCGATGCCGGTGACGTGGCGATGCTGGCGAGGCTGGGCTTCAACCGCGCCAGCCTCGGCGTGCAGGATTTCGACCCGCAGGTGCAGGAATCGATCAACCGCGTGCAGGGCGTGCGGCAGACGCTGGACATCCTGCGGTCCTGCCGTGACAGCGGCATGCGCTCGGTCAACGTCGACCTGATCTACGGCCTGCCCGGGCAGAGCCTGGAAGGATTCGGGCGCACCCTGGAGCTGGTGCTGGCACTGCGTCCGGACCGCCTGGCGGTGTATGGCTACGCGCATCTGCCGCACCTGTTCCGCGCACAGCGGCAGATCGACGAGACCCGGCTGCCTTCACCGGAAGACAAGCTGGCCCTGCTTGGGCTGGCGGTCGAACGCCTCTCCGCAGCGGGCTACCAGTACATCGGCATGGACCACTTTGCGCTGCCCGAGGAGGACCTGTCGCGCGCGCAGCGTGCCGGTCAGCTGCACCGCAATTTCATGGGCTACACCACCCACGCCGACACCGATCTGCTTGGCCTGGGGGTCAGTGCCATCAGCCACGTGGGCGCGACCTACAGCCAGAACCCGCGTGATCTGCCGTCATGGGAAGCCGCGGTGGGCCAGGGCCAGCTGCCGGTCTGGCGCGGCGTCGCGCTCAGCGAGGACGACCAGCTGCGCGCCGAGCTGATCCAGCAGCTGATGTGCCAGGGCGAGGTGGATGGCCATGCGTTGGCCCAGCGCCATGGCGTGCGCTTCGAGGAGTACTTCGCGCAGGATCTGCAGGCCGTGCAGCGGCTGCAGCGCGATGGCCTGGCCGAGTACAGCGATGGAGTGGTGCGCGCCAGTGAGCCGGGGCGGCCGCTGCTGCGGCTGCTGGCGATGTGCTTCGATCCGTATCTGCGCGTTGCGCAGGAACAGCCGCGCTATTCGCGGGCGATCTGAGGCCTGTTGCGCGCATGGTGCCCGGAGCCGGAATCGAACCGGCATGGGGTTGCCCCCGGCGGATTTTAAGTCCGATGCGTCTACCAGTTTCGCCATCCGGGCCTGCAGCGCGCGCCGATTGTAACGGAATCGCTGCCCGCGCCGGCGGATAACGCGGCTTTTACGCAGCCGGTTGCGGCGCTGGTTACAGTCCGCCCACTCTCCCGGGAATGGCGACATGCACGGACGTGGCAGGCAGTGGATGCAGTGTGGGCTGGTGCTGGCCGTGTGGCTGGCCGCAGGGGCCGTGTCGGCGCAGCCGGCACCACCGCCCGCTGGGCCGGACGCGGTGGTCGATCTGGACACCGTGCAGGTCACCGGTGAACAGCCCGGTCCGGGCCTGTGGAAAGTGACCGGCCCGCAGGGCCATGTGCTGTGGATCCTCGGTACGGTATCGCCGCTGCCAGCGCGGGTGGAATGGCGGTCAGATGAAGTCGAACGCACCATCGCCAGCGTCGACCACGTGCTGGGCGACCCGGGCTTCGGGCTGGACGCGAAGATAGGCTTCTTCAAGGGCCTGACCCTGTTGCCGCTGGCGAAGAAGACCACGCGTGATCCGCAGGGGCGCACGCTGGACCAGCTGCTGCCCGCACCGACCTATGCGCGCTGGCTGGGCCTGAAGCAGACCTACCTGGGCAATGATCGCAGCGTGGAGAAGGATCGCCCGCTGGTGGCCTCCGGCCGGCTGTACCAGGCCTTCCTCAAGCGCAATGGCCTGCGCGACAGCAAGCAGGTCAAGGACGCACTGAAGCGCGTCTACAAGGCCCATGACCTGCAGCCGGAAGACGTGCAGGTGAAGCTGAAGATCGACGACATGCGTGGCGCGCTGAAGGAACTGCAGGCCTCGGAAGTGGATGACCGCGCGTGCTTCGAGCGCACGCTCGACACGGTGGAGTTCCAGGCGCCGGTGCTGCGCGAGCGCGCCAATGCCTGGGCGCTGGGTGATGTCGCCGCGTTGAAGCGCCTGTCCTCCTCGACGATGGCGCAGAGCTGCCGCGAAATGCTGCAGGACTCGGAGTTCGTGCGCCGCCGTGGCTGGAGCAACCTGCCGCAGCAGGTCCGCGCGCGGTGGTTGCAGGCGGCCGATGCCGCGCTGGCCAAACATGCCGGCACGTTTGCCACGGTGCCGGTCAGCCAGCTGCTGGGCGAAGGCTATCTGGAAGAACTGACGCAGCGCGGCTACGTGATCGAGGCGCCGCCGGAATAGCGAGCGCTTGAAGTCCCCGAGCTTCCTGTCATATTTCCCTGTATCAGGGGAAGGGGAGTGGTGGAGATGGCGTTGCATGCGTTTGCCTATGTCAGTACGGCCAGGGAAGGGCTGGACGTGCCCGATCTCGATGCGCTGCTGGCCGACGCGACCACCTTCAACCGCATGGCCGGTGTCACCGGTGTGCTGATGTTCGATGGCACCCGCTTCCTGCAGTACATCGAAGGGCCGCGCGATGGCGTGGCGTCGGTGCATGCGCGCATCCTCAATGCACGCCGCCACGGCAGCGTCAGCGAGCTGGCTGCGGGCGCCCTGCAGTCGCGCTGGTTCCCGCGCTGGACCATGGCCAACCGCATGATCGATGCGGCCACGCTGGACAGCATCGTGGCCGCGCCGTGGCCGGGCTTCGACAACGCGCTGCCGTCGAGCAACCATGGTTTTGCATTGCTGCTGGAGGCCTGGACCGGCGGCCACGGCGAACTGGAACCGGCCGCGGTCAGCCTGGGCTCCTGAGCCCGGCGTGGCCTGTCGCCGCCGGGGCGGTTAACCTTGCGGGCATGCTTGCCTTCACCGCGGACACCCGGATGACCCAGACCCTGTCGCTGCCCACGGGGCATCGCCCATGAGCGCACCCATCGGCGCCGCGCAGCAACCGCTGCCGGCCGTGATCGGGCTGGGCTACGTCGGCCTGCCGCTGGCGGTGGCGTTCGGCCGTCACGTTCCCACGCTGGGCTACGACATCGACGCGGCGCGCATCGCCGAATTGGGCAGCGGCCAGGACCACACCCTGGAGATGGAGCCGGAGGAGCTGGCTGCGGCGGTGCAGTTGCGCTACAGCAGCGACCCTGCACAGCTGGACGCGTGCAATGTCTACATCGTCACCGTGCCCACGCCGATCGATGCGTACGAGCAGCCGGACCTGGAGCCACTGCGCACGGCCACGCGCCTGGTGGCCAGCCATCTGCGCGCCGGCGATCTGGTCATCTACGAGTCCACGGTCTACCCGGGTACCACCGAGGAAGTGTGCGTGCCGCTGCTGGAAGAGGGCTCGGGACTGCGCTTCAACGAGGATTTCTACTGCGGCTACAGCCCCGAACGGGTCAGCCCGGGGGATCGCCAGCGGCGCCTGGCCGACATCCGCAAGATCACCTCCGGATCGACCCCGGCGGTGGCGGCGGTGGTCGACGGCCTGTACCAGCGCATCATCGCCGCCGGCACCTTCCCGGCGCCGTCGATGCGCGTGGCCGAAGCGGCCAAGGTGGTGGAGAACATCCAGCGCGACGTCAACATCGCCCTGGTCAACGAGCTGGCGCTGATCTTCGACCGGCTCGGCATCGACACCCAGGATGTGCTGGACGCTGCGGGCAGCAAGTGGAATTTCCTGCCGTTCCGGCCCGGCCTGGTCGGCGGCCACTGCATCGGCGTGGACCCGTATTACCTGCTGCACAAATCCGAAAGCGTGGGCTTCCACCCGGACCTGATCCACACCGCGCGGCAGGTCAACAACCGTGTCGGCGAACACGTCGCCACGCGCGTGCTGGCGATGCTGGCCGAGCGCGGCCGTGCGGCAGCGCAGTCGCGCATCCTGGTGCTGGGCGTGACCTTCAAGGAGGACTGCCCGGACCTGCGCAACAGCCGCGCGCTGGAACTGGCCCAGCGCCTGCAGTCGGCCGGCGCACAGGTGCAGGTAAGCGACCCGTGGGTGGGGCCGGCGGCCCTCGCTGATGCCAACGTGCACTGGGTGGCCGAGCCGCAGGCCGGGCACTACGACGCGGTGGTGCTGGCGGTGGCCCATGCCAGCTTCAAGACCTCGAGTGAAGAGAGCATCCGCGCCCTGCTGGCGCCCGGCGGCCTGGTCTACGACGTGAAGTCGGCCTGGCCGCGCAGCGTGGTCGACGACCGCCTGTAGACACCCGCACGGTAGACTGTGGCGGTTGCAACCGAGGAACGCCATGCACCGGTATATCGTCTACCTGCTCGCCATCCTGCTGTTTCCCCTGTGCCTGTGGTTGGCCACGATCTGGTCGGCCTGGTACTGGGGCGTCGGCCTGACCGCCGCGATGGTGGCACTGGGCACCTGGGACCTGCTGCAGAAGCGCAGCACCCTGCGCCGCAACTACCCGGTGATGGCGCACTTCCGCTACGGGCTGGAATCCATCGGCCCGGAAATCCGCCAGTACTTCGTGCAGAGCGACCTGGAGGACGTGCCGTTCTCGCGCCAGCAGCGTGCGCTGATCTACCAGCGCGCCAAGAACGAGATGGACACGGTGCCCTTCGGCACCCTGCGCAGCACCTACGCGGTGGACTACGAGTGGATCAACCACTCGCTGGCACCGACCACCATCGCCGCGCATGATTTCCGCGTGCTGATCGGCCCCACCTGTGCCAAGCCCTATTCGGCCAGCGTGTTCAACATCTCGGCGATGAGCTTCGGCTCGCTGTCGGCCAACGCGATCCGCGCATTGAATGACGGCGCGCGTCGCGGCGGCTTCTACCACGACACCGGCGAGGGCTCGATTTCGCCGTATCACCGCGAGATGGGCGGCGACCTGGTCTGGGAAATCGGCTCGGGCTACTTCGGCTGCCGCGACGAGAAGGGCGGTTTCAGCGAGGAACGCTTCATCGCCAATGCCACCCACGATCAGGTCAAGATGATCGAGATCAAGCTGTCGCAGGGTGCCAAGCCGGGCCACGGCGGCGTGCTGCCGGCGCCGAAGGTGACTGCCGAGATCTCCGCCACCCGCGGCGTGCCGATGGGCGTGGACTGCGTGTCGCCCTCGCGCCATTCGGCGTTCTCCACGCCGGTGGAACTGCTGCAGTTCGTCGCCCGCCTGCGGGAGCTGTCCGGTGGCAAGCCGGTCGGCTTCAAGCTGGCCATCGGCCACCCGTGGGAATGGTTCGGCATTGCCAAGGCCATGCAGGAAACCGGCCTGCTGCCCGATTTCATCGTGGTCGATGGCGCCGAAGGTGGCACCGGCGCGGCGCCGGCCGAATTCGTCGACCATGTGGGCGTGCCGATGCACGAGGCACTACTGCTGGTGCACAACACCCTGGTCGGCCTGGACCTGCGCGAGCGCATCCGCATCGGTGCGGCCGGCAAGATCACCAGCGCCTTCGAGATCGCCCGCACCATCGCGCTCGGCGCGGACTGGTGCAACGCCGGCCGCGGCTTCATGTTCGCGCTCGGCTGCATCCAGTCGCTGAGCTGCCATACCGACAAGTGCCCGACCGGCATCGCCACCCAGAACCCGGCGCGCTGGAAGCATCTGGACGCACCGGACAAGGCCACGCGCGTGCACAGTTACCACGAGCACACCCTGCATGCGCTGAAGGAGCTGCTCTGCGCGGCCGGTCTCAATGACCCGGCCGAGCTGGGGCCCGAGCACATCCTGCGTCGTGTTTCGCCGGTCGAGATCCGTTCGCTGGCCTCGCTGTACCGCTACCTGGAGCCGGGCGAGCTGCTGCACAAAGTGCCGGACCACGCGGTGTTCCACTCCTTCTGGGCAGAAGCCCGCAGCGATTCGTTCCAGCCGCCGCCGCGCATCCAGGCGTTGCGCGCGAGCAAATCGCGGTAACCCTGTTGTAGAGTCGAGCCACGCTCGACTGTTTTTCGATCTACAAGAGCAGTCGAGCAAGCTCGACTCTACAGGGGAGGCATCATGCAGTTCAGGACCGGCACGACCGATGACGTGGCCACGTTGTGGGCCCTGCGCACGCGCTGCGTACGCGAAACCTGCAGCAGTCATTATCCGCCCGAGGTGATCGCGCCGTGGTCGGCCTCGCCGCCACCGGCACAGTACGAACGCCTGCTCGCTCAGGGCGGTTGCGTGGTGGCCGAGGACGGGCAGGGCGTCCTGCTGGGCTTTGGCGTGTTCGATGCCGCCGGCAACGAGGTCGATGCGCTGTTCGTCGATCCGGACAAGGGCGGGCAGGGCATCGGCCAGGCGCTGATGCAGCGCCTGCTGGCACTGGCCGATCCGGCGCGTGAGGTCGTGCTGTCAGCCTCGCTCAACGCGGTGCCGTTCTATCAACGGCAGGGCTTCATCGCCGGGGCCGAAGAAGCCTATCCGCACCCCAGTGGCGTGGCCCTGGCCTCGGTGCGCATGCACCGCAACGTGTAGAGCCGAGCCCACGCTCGGCTGCTGTTGATTGCAGCCGAGCATGGGCTCGGCTCTACAACACTGCGGTCAGCGCTTCGCCAGCCACGCGATGGCACCCTCGGCCGCCCGCAGCCCGCTCGCATAGCACGCGGTCAGCAGGTAACCGCCGGTCGGCGCTTCCCAGTCCAGCATCTCGCCGGCGCAGAACACGCCGGGCAGGGCGCGCACCATCAGGCCGTCATCCAGCGCCTGCAGGCGCACGCCACCGGCGGTGCTGATCACTTCGGCCATCGGCCGCGGGCGCAGCAGGCGCAGCGGCAGGCGCTTGAGCGTCGCGACCACGGCGCTCAGGTCGTTGCCGGCGTCCTTGCCCAGGATCTCGAACACCAGCGCGGTCTTCACCGCATCCAGTCCCGCCTGGCGGCGCAGGTGTTCGCCAAAGCTGCGGCCCTTGCGCGGGCGCGACAGGTCGGCGAGCAGGCGCGCTTCATCGCGGCCCGGCACCAGGTCCAGCCACAGGGTGGCGTGGCCATCGCGGTTGAGGGTCTCGCGCAGATCGGCGGCCAGCGCGTAGACCAGGCTGCCTTCGATGCCGTACTCGCTGGCCACGCATTCGCCCTGCAGCGAGTGCGGCTGGCCCTGCAGGTCGATCCAGTGCGCGACCACCGACTTCAGCGGTGCGCCGGCGTTGCGCTGTGCGAAGAACGGGGTCCAGTCCACGTCGAAGCCGCAGTTGGCTGATTGCAGTGGGGCGATGTCCACGCCGCGCGCCTGCAGCGGCGCGACCCAGGCGCCATCGCTGCCCAGCTGCGGCCAGCTGCCGCCGCCCAGGGCCAGCACGGTGGCATCCGCCTGCACTTCGACCGGGCCGTCTTCGGTGCTGAAGCACAGCGCGCCGTTCTCGGTCCATCCGGTCCAGCGATGGTTGGCATGCAGGCGCACGCCCTGTTCCTTCAGCCGGCGCACCCAGCCACGCAGCAGCGGCGCGGCCTTGCGGTCAACCGGGAACACGCGGCCGGAGCTGCCCACATAGGTCTCCACGCCGAAGCCGGCGGCCCAGTCGCGCAGCGCCTGGGCGTCGAAGCCATCCAGCCATTGGCCGACGGCATCGGCCTGTTCGCGGTAGCGGCTGTCGAACAGCGGGCGCGGGTCGGAATGGGTCAGGTTGAGCCCACCCTTGCCGGCGATCAGGAATTTGCGGCCGGGCGAACCCTTGGCCTCGTACAGGTCCACGTCCAGACCGGCCGCGCGCAGGCGCTCGGCGGCGAACAGGCCGGCCGGACCGCCGCCGATGACGGCGACCCGGCGCGGTGCAGCGGCATTACGGTTTGACATCGAGCAACTCGACATCGAACACCAGCGAGGAACCGGCCGGGATCGGGCCGATGCCGCGGTCGCCATAGCCGTAGGCCGGCGGAATCATCAGGGTGCGCTTGCCGCCCACCTTCATGCCGGCCACGCCCTCATCCCAGCCACGGATGACCTGGCCGGCGCCGAGGGTAAAGGTGAAGGGTTCGCCGCGGCCGACCGAGCTGTCGAAGGTCTTGCCGTGCTTGCTTTCGGTGCGCTGGTCGTAGATCCAGCCGGTGTAGTGCACGGAGACCTTCTGGCCGGGGACGGCTTCGGCGCCGGTGCCGACCTGGGTGTCGATGCGCTCGAAGGTGGTCAGGGTGCCACCCGGGGGCGGACCGGCCGGTTCGCGGGCACAGCCGGCGGCGACAAGGGACAGCAGCAGGGGTAGCAGCAGGCGGCGCATCGGGCGTCTCCGGGATGGGGGGTGTCGGGGGCGGCAAGGGTAGCGCATCGGTGCCGGGTATCATGGTCGCATGGCCAAACTCCTGCTCAATCTCCGCAATGTCGGTGACGACGAATACGCCGATGTCTGCACGCTGCTGGACCAGCACGGCATCGCCTGGTACCGCACCGAACCCAGCCCGTGGGGCATTTCCAACGGCGGCCTGTGGCTGAGCGAGGATGCAGACCAGCCGCGGGCGAAGGCGCTGATGGCCGAGTACCAGGCGGCGCGCGGGGTGCGCGTGCGTGCCGAGCGCGAGCAGGCGCTGCGCGAGGGCACGGCCGAGACGTTCGGCAGCCTGCTGCGGCGGCGGCCGGTGTTCGTGGTGCTGGTGCTGCTGGGGATGGTGGTGGCGGCGGCGCTGGTGCTGCTGCCGTTCGTGCTGTTGCGGGGCTGAGCCCCGCGGTAGTGGCGGGCGCGGGGCGGCCCCGGGGGGGGGGGGCGCGGGCGGGCGCGGGGGTGGGGGGGGGGGGCGGGG
>NZ_JACVTV010000087.1:0-19615 GCF_016624625.1 Stenotrophomonas sp. S41
TGCCCAGCATTCCCCGGCGACGGGGGGGGGGGGGGGGGGGGGGGGGGCGGCCCCCCCCCCCCCCCCCCCCCCCCCCGTCCGATGGATGTGGATGTGTGCCGAGCCCATGCTCCGGTACGGTAGATCCACGCCATGCGTGGATGCGCCGTGCCTTTGGCCTTCTGTAGAGCCGAGCCCATGCTCGGCTCCGGTAAGAGCAGCCGAGCATGGGCTCGGCTCTACAAAAACGATCGCGCGCCGTTGCCCCCGCTACAATGCAGCCCTTTTTTGCATGGAGCTGCACGATGATCTATCGCGGTTGGGGATTCATGACGCTGGTGACACCGATCGCGGTGATCCTGCTGCTGGCGTACTTCTTCCC
Organism: Stenotrophomonas sp. S41; assembly: GCF_016624625.1. Lineage (NCBI taxonomy): Bacteria > Pseudomonadati > Pseudomonadota > Gammaproteobacteria > Lysobacterales > Lysobacteraceae > Stenotrophomonas > Stenotrophomonas sp. S41. The sequence continues at coordinate 362 of NZ_JACVTV010000087.1, forward strand.
GCACGAGGGCCCGAAGGGCAACATTCCGCTGCAGCAGGTGCTGCTGGGCGGTGGCATCGGTGCTGGCGTGAACGTGCTGCTGGGTCTTTGGCTGAACCGTGCGCCGCGGCAGAAGGGTGAGGCGGCACCGCATCATTTCTTCTTCGTGCCGATGCAGTGGGTGGCGCTGGTGATCGTGGCCGTGTGTGCGGTGATCGCGCTGCTGCGCTGAGGGGCGGTGCCTGCTGCTCTGGTAGATACCAATCTTGGTTGGCGTGTACCGTAGCCCCGCGTTGCGGCAACAAAAAAGGCCCCGGATCGCTCCGGGGCCTTTTCATTTCAACCTGCCGCCGGATCAACGATCCGGACGGTGTGCGGCTTCCGCGTCGCGCTGGCGCTCCATGAACTCCTTGGAGGGTTCATCCAGCTTGTCGCCCAGCATGCGGCGCACGACCACGAAGAACACCGGGATCATCAGCAGGCCCAGCAGGGTGGCGAACAGCATGCCGCCGATCACGCCGGTACCGATGGCGTGGCGGGAGTTGGCGCCGGCGCCGGTGGAGATGGCCATCGGGATCACGCCCATGATGAACGCGAACGAGGTCATCAGGATCGGGCGGAAACGCAGGCGGGCCGCTTCGATGGTGGCATCGCGCAGGGTCTTGCCCGCCGCACGCTGCTCCACCGCGAACTCCACGATCAGGATCGCGTTCTTCGCGGCCAGGCCGATCACCGTGATCATGCCGATCTTGAAGAAGATGTCGTTGGGCAGGCCGCGGATCATCGACAGGCCGATGGCACCCAGCACGCCCAGCGGCACCACCAGCAGCACGGCCACCGGAATCGACCAGCTTTCATACAGTGCGGCCAGGCAGAGGAACACCACCACCACCGACAGCACCAGCAGCAGCGTCGCCGCGTTGCCCGCCAGGATTTCCTGGTAGGACATGCCCGACCAGTCATAGCCGTAACCGGCCGGCAGGTCGTTGGTGACGATGTCTTCCATCGCGGTCATCGCTTCACCCGAGCTCTTGCCCGGGGCCTGCGAGCCGACGATGTTGATGGCCGAGTAACCGTTGTAGCGGCTCAGCGACGGCGGTGCCGACACCCATTCCGACTTGACCACCGTGTTCAGCGGGATCATGGCGTTGGTGCCGTCGGCATTGGTGGTCAGGCTGGAGGGGCTGTAGAAGCTCTTCAGCGATTCCTGGCCGGTGCGGTACGGCGCGTCGGCCTGCATGGTCACGCGCTTGATGCGGCCCTGGTAGAAGAAGTCGTTGACGTACACCGGGGCCAGCATCAGCTGGATGGTGCTGTACACGTCCGACACCGACATGCCCATCGACTGCGCCTGCACGCGGTCGACATGCAGCGCCAGCTGCGGGGCGTTTTCCAGGCCGTTCGGACGCACGCCGACCAGCTTGTCGCTTTCCTGTGCGGCCTTGCCCAGCAGGATGTTGCGCGCCTGCGTCAGCTGTTCGTAGCCCTGGCCACCACGGTCCTGCAGCCACATGTCGAAGCCGCCGAACTGGCCCAGGCCCTGCACGGTCGGCAGGTTGACCACGAAGATCTGCGCTTCCTTGATGCCGTAGAACGCGCCGTTCATGTTCTGGATGAACTCGGGCACGGTGACCTTGCGGTCGGCCCACGGCTTGAGGCGGATGAAGCCCATGCCGACGTTCTCGCCCGAACCGACGAAGCTGAAGCCAGCGATCTGCATCAGGCCTTCGTAGCCTTCCTGGTCCTTCAGGATGCCGCGCATCTGCGAGAAGACTTCGTTGGTCTGGCCCTTGGTCGAACCCGGCGGCAGCTGCACGATGGCCAGTGCGTAGCCCTGGTCTTCTTCAGGCAGGAAGCTGCCCGGCATGCGGGTGAACAGGAAGCCGCACAGCGCGGTCAGCACCACCGCCAGGATCATCCAGCGCGGCGCATGCTTCACCGCCGAGGTGATGTGGCCGACGTAGGTCCCGCTGATCTTGTCGTAGTACTTGTTGAAGGTACGGTAGACGATGTTCGGGTTGTCGTTGTGGGTCGGCTTCAGGAACGTCGCGCACAGGGCCGGGGTGAAGCCCAGCGCCAGGAACGCGGAGAACGCCATCGAGATGGCGATGGTCAGCGCGAACTGCTTGTAGATCTCACCGGCCGCACCGCCCTGCAGGGCCGAGGGGATGAACACTGCTGCCAGCACGACGGTGATGGCCACCACCGCGCCGGTGATCTGGGTCATCGCCTTCTGCGTGGCCGGCTTCGGCGCCAGGCCTTCCTCGGTCATGATGCGTTCGACGTTCTCGATCACCACGATCGCGTCATCGACCACGATGCCGATCGCCAGCACCATCGCGAACAGGGTCAGCTGGTTGATGGTGAAGCCGATCAGCCACATGCCCAGGAAGGTACCAAGCAGGGCCACCGGGATGACCAGGGTGGGGATGATCGTCGCGCGGAAGTTCTGCAGGAAGATCAGCATCACCAGGAACACCAGCAACACCGCTTCGAACAGCGTCTTGACCACTTCCTCGATGGAGATCTTGACGAAGGTGGTGCTGTCGTACGGCGAGAACCAGCTGACGCCGGCCGGGAAGCTCGGCTGCAGCTCGTCCATCTTGGCGCGCACGGCATCGGCCACGTTCAGGGCGTTGGCGCCTGGCAGCAGCTGGATGGCGAAGGCGCCGGCGGCCTGGCCGTTGTACTGGGTATCGAAGCCGTAGTTGTTGGCACCGAAGGCGACGCGGGCGATGTCCTTGAGCAGCACGCGCGAGCCGTTGGCATTGGCGCGCAGGATGATGTTCTCGAACTCTTCAGGCGAGCTGAAGCGACCTTCGGCCGAGACGGTGGCGGTGAAATGACCATCCGGCGAGGGATCCGAACCCAGCGAACCAGCGGCGAACTGCACGTTCTGCGCGCGCACGGCAGCCAGCACTTCGCTGGCCGACAGGCCGTAGCCCTGCATCTTTTCCGGGTTCAGCCAGATGTTCATGGCGTACTCGGAACCGAACTGCTGGGTGCTGCCGACGCCGGGGATACGCGAGACCTGGTCGAGCACGCGCGAGCCGACGATGTCGTTCAGGGCGTCACGGCTGATGGTGCCGGTATCCGAACGCAGGCCGACCACCATCAGGAAGCCGGCGTTGGCCTTGGCCACCACCACGCCCTGCTGGGTCACTTCCGAAGGCAGTCGCGGCGTGGCCAGCGACACCTTGTTCTGCACCTGCACCTGGGCGATGTCCGGATCGGTACCGGTCTCGAAGGTCAGGGTGATCTGCGCACGGCCGTTGGAGGACGAGGACGAGCTGAAGTACAGCAGGTGATCGATACCGGTCAGCTGCTGCTCGATCACCTGGGTGACCGATTTTTCAGTGGTGTCCGCGCTCGCGCCCGGGTAGGTGGCCTGGACGGTCACCTGCGGCGGGGCGATGTTGGGATAGGACTCGACGCCGAGGTTGAGGATCGCGATCACGCCGCTGAGCGAGATCAGGATCGCAACCACCCAGGCGAAGACTGGATGTTCGATGAAAAATTTAGGCATGACGGAAGGTTCCCGTTACTGCTTGTTCGATTCGGTGGCGGCCGGCTCGGCCTTGTCGGCCGCCTCGGGCTTGGCCGGCGCCTTGTCGGCGCCGCCTGCAGCTGCCGCTGCCGGGGCTGCACCGCCGGCGGCGGGCTGGCCGTTGGCGTCCTGGCCCGGAGTCCAGGGCTTGGCCGTGGCCGGCGCCCCTTCCTTGACCTTCTGCACGCCTGCGACCACGACCTTGTCGCCGGCGGCCAGGCCGTCGCTGACCATCCAGTTGCCACCCTGTGCGCCTTCGGTCTTCACGTTCTTGCGCACGACCTTGCCGTCGGCGCCGACCACCATCACGAAGCCGCCGGCGCTGTCACGCTGCAGGGCCTGCTGCGGAATCAGGAAGGCGTTGTTGCGCTCGCCCAGGTTGGCCTGGAAGCTGACGAAGGCACCCGGCAGCAGGATCTTCTGCGGGTTCGGCAGCACCGCGCGCAGCGAGACCGCACCGGTGGTCGGGTCGACCGTGGTCGAGGAGAAGTCCAGCGTGCCGGCTTCACCATAGGCGGTGCCGTCGGACAGCTTGACGTTGACGGTGGCCTTGCCGTCGCCGGACAGGGCCAGGGCGCCACGGGCCTGCTGCGCACGCAGCTGGCTCAGTTCGTCCACGCTCAGCGAGAAGTTCACGTACAGCGGGTCCAGCTGGTCCACGGTGGTCAGCAGGGTCACGTCACCCTGGCCGACCAGGGCACCTTCGGTGACCTGCTGCTTGTTGGCCACGCCGCTGATCGGCGAGGTCACTTCGGCATAGCCCAGGCTGATGCGCGAGGAGGTGACCGAGGCTTCGGCCTGCTTCACCGCGGCCAGCGCGGTGCGCTCGGCGGCTTCGGCGCTGTCCAGGTCGGACTTGGACACGTACTGCTGCGGCGCCAGCGAGCGGGCGCGGTCGGCGGCGACCTTGGCGTTGGCATAGGTCGCGCGGGCCGAGGCCAGCTGTGCTTCGGACGCGTTGAGGCTGGCGCGCAGCGGCGCCGGATCGATCAGGAACAGGGTCTGGCCCTGCTTGACCTCGCTGCCTTCCTGGTAGACGCGCTTGAGCAGCACGCCCGGCACGCGCGCGCGCACGTCGGCGCTGCGGAACGGCGACAGGCGGCCGACCAGTTCACGCTGCAGCGGCAGGGTCTGCGGCTTGGCGTCGATCACGCCCACCTCCGGCGGCGGGGGCGTCTGCTGTTCCGGCTTCTTGCAGGCGGCCAGCGCGACAGCAACGGCGCACGTCAAGGCAAGGGTGCGGAGTGGGGCGGTCATCAGGAGGAACTCCGGGGTTGGTTTGTAGTGGGGGCCGGCGACGGCGTTGGCGCGAACGCGCGCAGGAAGCTGTCGACCGAGAATTCTGCCCAGCGCCGACGCAGCTGCGCGTCATCGCGATGGGGGGTATGGAAACGCTGTTTGTCGAAATCCTGACCGGCGATCATGCTCAGCAGCAGTTCGGCCATGAAGTGCGGGTCGTCATGCCGGAGCTGGCCACGCATGCAAACGGTTTCAATCCATTCAGCAAGATGAAGCGTCAAAGCGCCGGCACCATGCCGGTACAGCGTACGCGCCTCGTCGGGGAACTGCGCGGCATCGGCGGCGATCACCCGGCAGGCCTGTCCCACGTGCGGCTGGTTGAAATGCTCCAGGAAGTCGATGGCGAACTGCAGAAGGCTGGCACGCAGGTCGTCAGTGCGGAGTGCACGAACCATGGCCCCGGTGGCGTGGCCGACGTGGCGCTGCATCACCCGCCGCAGCAGATCCTGCTTGCTGCCGTAGCGCGAATACAGCGTCTGCTTGGAGCAGCCGGCGTGCTGGGCCACCGCATCCATGCTGATCTGCATGCCCTGGTGGGCCAGCAGTTCGCGCACGGCATCGAACACGCGCTGATCGCGCGCATCCAGGGCAGCGGGGAGGTAGGCCGGGTTCACGCGGTGGACTATACCGTCCAGTTCAGGATTGTGGAATCGTGCCAATAGTCCTGTCCGTCCTGACAGCGGAAGCTGCACGCGCTTATTCCGGTAACACGGTTTGCCGATCCTGTCGGTAACGCGATGCTGGTGGTGGACGCCATACCCGTGCGAACTGAATAGGCGTCTAAACCGCAGCAAACCCGGCATTTCATTATTCCGTCCTGCAGCAAGGCCTTTTCCTGCAACAGGGCTACAATTTCATTTTCCCAACTGAGCAAGCGCCTCGCTCTGCCATGAAACCGCAAAAAACCGCAGCCAAGACCGTGAAAAACAAAACCAAGCCAGCTGAGTCGGAGGTCGCAGTGACCGCTGGTTTCTCCCTGGAGCCGGTGTACACGGCCTTGCGCAAGCGTTACCCCGCGGCCGCGCAGGCCGAGGCAGTGGCATTCGCATCCGCCTTCTACAAGCGCATGGAGTCGGACGAGTTCCCGCACCACACCGCTGAAGAGTGGGCGGCGCTGGCGGCAGACACCCTGGAGTTCGCCCGTGCACGCAAGGCCGGCAAGGCCAACGTGCGCGTGTTCAACCCCACCGCCAAGGCCAATGGCTGGGAATCGCCGCACACCGTGCTGCAGATCATCAACGACGACATGCCGTTCCTGGTCGACACCGTGACCATGTCGCTGGCCGAGCAGGGCGTGGGCGTGCACGTGCTGGGCCACCCGGTGCTGCGCTTCACCCGCGACAAGGCCGGCAAGCTGGCCAAGGTCGGCGAGGGCGATGCCGAGTCGGTGATGCTGATGGAGATCGACCGCCAGCCGGCCGAAGCCATGGCCGCCATCGAGCAGGCCATCAACAAGGCGCTGGATGAAGTGCGTGCCATCGTGCGCGACTGGCAGCCGATGAAGGACAAGGCGCTGGCGCTGGCCGACGACTTGGGCAGCCGCACGCTGCCGGTCGACGATGCCTCGCGTGCCGAAGCACAGCAGTTCCTGCGCTGGGCCGCCGACAACCACTTCACCTTCTTCGGCTACCGCGAATACCGCGTCGAGAAGCAGGGCAAGGAAGAAGTGCTGGCGCCGCTGAACGACACCGGCCTGGGCCTGATGCGCGGCAAGGACAAGTCCGCCGCCCGTCCGGTCAAGACGCTGGCCGCGCAGGGACTTAACACCACGTCCGGGCTGAAGGACGCGCTGATCCTGACCAAGACCAATGCCCGTTCGCGCGTGCACCGCGCCGGTTACATGGACTACATCGGCGTGCTGGAGTTCGACGCCAAGGGCAAGATCATCGGCGAGCAGCGCTTCCTCGGCCTGTTCACCTCCAGCGCCTACAACCGTCGCCCGTGGGAAATCCCGCTGGTGCGCCAGCGCCACGAATACGTGATGACCCAGTCCGGCCTGGCCCCGGCCAGCCACAGCGGCAAGGCCCTGCGCCACATCCTGGAAACCCTGCCGCGCGAAGAACTGTTCCAGTCCAGCGAGGACGAACTGTTCCGCACCGCCATGGGCGTGCTGGGCCTGCAGGAGCGCGTGCGCAGCCGCCTGTTCCTGCGCCGCGACAAGTACAGCCGTTTCATCTCCGCGCTGGTCTACCTGCCGCGCGAACGCTTCAACACCGACGTGCGCCTGCGCATCGAAGCGATGCTGAAGGAAGCGCTGCACGGTGAGTACGTCGACAGCTCGGTCGTGCTGGGCGAATCGCCGCTGGCCCAGGTGCACCTGATCGTGCGCCCGAAGCCGGGCGAAATGCTCGACGTCGATACCGCCGAACTGGAGCAGAAGCTGGCCCAGGTGCTGCGCAACTGGCAGGACGACCTGCGTGAAGCGCTGGTCACCCGCCATGGCGAGACCGAAGGCCTGCGCATCGCCGCCCGCATCGGCAAGGCGCTGCCGGCCGGCTACATCGAAGACAACAGCACCGCCGTTGCCGCCAACGATGTCAGCCAGCTCGACGCCCTGACCGGCCCGGACGACCTGCGCCTGAGCCTGCAGGCCGTGCCGCGCGAAAGCGGCGATGGCCTGCGCCTGAAGCTGTACCGCCAGCTGGATGACATCCCGCTGTCGGACGCGCTGCCGATGATGGAAAACATGGGCCTGCGCGTGATCGCCGAGCGTCCGTACCGCCTGTCGGTCGACAACGCCCCGGTGTACGTGCAGGACTTCGAGGTTGAATCGACCGCCGGCACCATCGACGCCTGCCGCGTCGATGAAGCCTTCGGCGAGACCTTCGCCCGCGTCTGGCACGGCGATGCCGAGAACGATGGCTTCAACCGCCTGGTGCTGGCCGCCGGCCTGCACTGGCGCCAGGTCGCCATGCTGCGTGGCTACTGCAAGTACCTGCTGCAGACCGGCGTACCGTTCTCGCAGGCCTACGTGGAAGGCACCTTCTCGCGCTACCCGCTGCTGGCCCGCCTGCTGGTGGAACTGTTCGAAGCCCGCTTCGACCCGGCGACCGGCCACGAGAGCAAGGACGACATCGCGGCCGGCCAGGCCCAGCTGAAGGCCCACTTCGATGTGCTGGCCGCCGGCGACGACGCCACCCTGAAGGTGCTGAAGACCGTGGTCGACGCCCGCAAGGGTGACCGCGATGCGCAGATGCAGGCCGCGCGCGAAGCGCTGCTGAAGCTGATGGACCGCGTGTCCAGCCTGGACGAGGACCGCATCCTGCGCTCGTTCATGGGCGTGATCGACGCGACCCTGCGTACCAGCTACTACCAGACCGACGCCAACGGCCAGCACGGCCACGTCATCAGCTTCAAGTTCGATTCGGCCCTGGTGCCGGACCTGCCCAAGCCGCGCCCCTACCGCGAAATCTTCGTCTACGGCCCGCGCGTGGAAGGTACCCACCTGCGCTTCGGCGCCGTGGCCCGTGGCGGCCTGCGCTGGTCGGACCGTCGCGAAGACTTCCGCACCGAGGTGCTGGGCCTGGTCAAGGCGCAGATGGTCAAGAACACCGTCATCGTGCCGGTCGGCGCGAAGGGCGGCTTCTTCGCCAAGACCCCGCCGGTGAACGGTGATCGTGATGCGGTGTTCGCCAACGGCGTGGCCTGCTACAAGCTGTTCATCCAGGGCCTGCTGGACATCACCGACAACATCGTCAACAACAAGATCGTGCCGCCGGTGGATGTCGTGCGCCACGACATGGACGATCCGTACCTGGTGGTGGCGGCCGACAAGGGCACCGCGACCTTCTCCGACATCGCCAACGGCCTGGCCATCGCGCACGGCTTCTGGATGGGCGATGCGTTCGCTTCCGGTGGCTCGGTCGGCTACGACCACAAGGGCATGGGCATCACCGCGCGTGGTGCGTGGGAATCGGTCAAGCGCCACTTCCGTGCGCTGGGCCGTGACAGCCAGAGCCAGGACTTCACCTCGGTCGGCGTGGGCGACATGTCCGGCGACGTGTTCGGCAACGGCATGCTGCTGTCGCGCCACATCCGCCTGGTCGCTGCGTTCGACCACCGCCACATCTTCCTGGACCCGAACCCGGATGCGGCCACCTCGTTCGTCGAGCGTGAGCGCATGTTCACCGTGCCGCGTTCGAGCTGGGCGGACTACGATGCCAAGCTGATCAGCAAGGGCGGCGGCATCTTCCCGCGCACTCTGAAGTCGATCGAGATTACCCCGCAGGTGCGTGAAGCGCTGGGCCTGGACGAGAACGTCAAGGCGATGTCGCCGAACGACCTGATGAGCGCGATCCTGAAGGCGCCGGTCGACCTGCTGTGGAACGGCGGCATCGGTACCTACGTCAAGGCCGCCAGCGAGCAGCACAGCGATGTCGGCGACCGTGCCAACAACGCCCTGCGCGTGAACGGTGGCGAGCTGCGCTGCAAGGTGGTGGGCGAGGGCGGCAACCTGGGCATGACCCAGCTGGGCCGCATCGAAGCCGCCCAGGCCGGCGTGCTGCTCAACACCGACTTCATCGACAACTCGGCCGGTGTCGACACCTCCGACCATGAAGTCAACATCAAGATCCTGCTCAACGATGTGGTGCGCGCCAAGAAGCTGACCGTCGAGCAGCGCAACAAGCTGCTGGCGTCGATGACCGACGAGGTCGCCGACCTGGTGCTCAATGACAACTACCGCCAGAACCAGGCCCTGAGCCTGATGGAGCGGATGGCGGTCAAGCGCCTGGGTTCCAAGCAGCACTTCATCCGCACCCTGGAGCAGCAGGGCCTGCTTGATCGCCAGATCGAGTTCCTGCCGTCCGATGCCGAGCTGTCGCAGCGCAAGGCACGCGGCCAGGGCCTGACCCGTCCGGAACTGTCGGTGCTGCTGTCCTATTCCAAGCTGGTGGCGTTCGCCCAGCTGCTGGATTCGGACATCCCGGAAGATCCGTACCTGTCCAAGGAACTGCAGCGCTACTTCCCGACCCCGCTGCAGAAGAAGTACGCCGACGCGATGGAGCGTCACCGCCTGAAGCGCGAAATCATCGCCACGGCCGTGACCAACCAGACCATCAACCGCATGGGCGCCACCTTCCTGATGCGCATGCAGGAAGACACCGGCCGCACCATCGCCGAGGTCGCCAAGGCGTACACCATCAGCCGCGAAACGCTGGATGCCCGCGCGCTGTGGGCGCAGATCGACGCCCTCGACGGCACCCTGCCGGAGTCGGTGCAGATCGACGCACTGGAAGTGATCTGGAAGCTGCAGCGTTCGTTCGTGCGCTGGCTGCTGTCGCGCCCGGGCCCGATGCCGGGCATCACCGAGGCGGTCAACCGCTACCAGGGTCCGTTCAACGACATCCGCGTTGCTTCGGGCGTGCTGCCGGATTCGCAGCGTCCGACCTACGAAGCCCTGGTGGCCGAGTGGAAGGAAAAGGGCCTGCCGTCCGCGCTGGCCCAGCAGCTGGCCGAACTGCACTTCCTGGAGCCGGCGTTCGACATCATCGAACTGGCCCGCACCCGCAAGCTGAAGCCGGTGGACGTGTCGAAGATCCACTTCCGCCTGGGCGATGCCCTGCAGCTGCCGTGGCTGTTCGAGCAGATCGACGCGCTGGAGGTCAACGGCCGCTGGCACGCGGTTGCCCGTGGCGTGCTGCGTGACGAACTGGCCGCGCACCACCGCAACCTGGCCGGCCAGGTGCTGGGCACCAAGGGCAGCAGCGCTGAAGCCAAGGTCGCCAGCTGGATCGGTCGTGACGACAGCAGCCTGCGCTTCACCCTGTCGATGCTGGCCGAACTGGCCGAGCAGAAGACCCTGGACTACCCGACCGTTTCGGTCGCGGTGCAGCGCCTGGGTCAGCTCGCGGCACATGGTGCGTAAGTGATGTAACGCCGGGCTTCGCCCGGTGAGCGTGAAACGGAACGGCCCCGCGAAAGCGGGGCCGTTCTGCGTTGGGGCCGCCGTTCGACGGGCATGGCCCGGCACTACCGGGGCGCGGGGTTCCAGGTAGCGCAGGGCCATGCCCGGCGAGCGCAGCGGCGCTCGGTTATGCTCTTGGCCAGCCTTCCCCCCGGATCCACCGATGAGCGACACCCCCCGCATCGCTTTCCTGGCCAGCACCACCGAAGCGGCGCAGATGGCCCGCGCGGCGATGGTTTCCCGCTACGGCGACCACGCGCCCGACCAGGCCGACGTGCTGTGCCCGCTGGGCGGCGACGGCTTCATGCTGCAGACGCTGCACCGGCACGGCCGCCTGGGCAAGCCGGTGTTCGGCATGAAACTGGGCACCGTCGGCTTCCTGATGAACCAGTACCGCGCCGAGGATGACGTGGTCGCGCGCATCGCCCGCGCCGAGCCGGCCAACCTGCGGCCGCTGGAAATGGTGGCGTTGACCGAGTCCGGCGCGAGCACCGGTTCGTTGGCCTACAACGATGTCTCGCTGCTGCGGCAGACCCGTCAGGCGGCGCACATCGGCATCGACCTCAACGGCCAGGAACGGGTGGCCGAGCTGATCGGCGATGGCGTGCTGGTGGCCACCCCGGCCGGCAGCACCGCCTACAACTATTCGGCGCACGGCCCGGTGCTGCCGCTGGGTTCGCACACCATCGCGCTGACGCCGTTGGCGCCGTACCGGCCGCGGCGCTGGCGCGGTGCCATCCTCAAGGCCGACACCGAAGTGCGCTTCCGCGTGCTCGATCCCTACAAGCGCCCGGTCAGCGTCACCGCCGATTCGCACGAGACCCGCGACGTGGTGGAAGTGACCATCCGCGAGTCGAAGGAGCACCGGGTCACCCTGCTGTTCGACCCGGAACACAACCTGGAAGACCGGATCCTGAGCGAACAGTTCGTTTTTTGACGACAATACGCTGCCGGCCCCCGCCGATCGCTTGAAGGACCCCCACCGATGGGCGACAACTCCCCCCGTCTGCTGACCGTCGCGGTGACCTCGCGCGCGCTGTTCGACCTGGAAGAAAGCCATGCGCTGTTCGAGAGCGATGGCGTGGCGGCGTACGCCGAGTACCAGCGCCAGCACGAGGACGACATCCTTGGTCCCGGCGTGGCGTTCCCGGTGGTGCGCAAGCTGCTGGCACTGAACCAGGGCGCCAGCCCGGAAAACCCGCGGGTCGAGGTGATCCTGCTGTCGCGCAATTCGGCCGACACCGGCCTGCGCATCTTCAATTCGATCCAGCATTACGGGCTGGGCATCATCCGTGCGACCTTCACCGCCGGTGAGCCGACCTGGCCCTACGTGAAGCCGTTCGGCACCGACCTGTTCCTGTCGGCCAACCCCGAATCGGTGCGCAGTGCGCTGCGGCATGGCATCGCGGCAGCGACCATCCTGCCCAAGCCGCCGGGCGAGACCGCCGCGGCCGCGGCCGACCAGATCGACATGGGGCGCCCGGCCGGCCAGCTGCGCATCGCCTTCGATGGCGACGCGGTGATCTTCGGTGACGAGAGCGAGCGCATTTCGCGCGAGCAGGGGGTTGAAGCGTTTGGCCGCCACGAACGCGAGCGCGCCCGCGAGCCGCTCAGTGGCGGTCCGTTCCGCGGCTTCCTGTCGGCGCTGCATACCTTGCAGGAAGTGTTCCCGGTCGGCGACAGCGCACCGATCCGCACCGCGCTGGTGACTGCGCGCTCGGCACCGGCGCACGAGCGGGTGATCCGTACCCTGCGCGAGTGGGGCGTGCGCCTGGACGAGGCCCTGTTCCTGGGTGGTCGCCACAAGGGGCCGTTCCTGCAGGCCTTTGGTGCGGACATCTTCTTCGATGATTCGCAGCACAACATCGACAGCGCCCGCGAACACGTGGCCGCCGGCCACGTCCCGCACGGCGTCGCCAACGAGGGCTGAGCCCGGTAGCGCCGGGCCATGCCCGGCGAGCGCAGCGGCATGGGGCTACGGGCTGCCCGACATCCCCAGCTGCAGGTCCACCACCTTCCAGCGCAGGCCCTGCGGTTCCAGCACCACTCTCATCGGCGGTTCGCCCGGGCCGCGCTGCACGTCCACCACGAAGCGGTCCAGCGCTTCGAAATGATGCTCGGCGTTCTTCAGTGGCCGCGCCGGTTCGGTCGCGCCGAACGCATCGCCGCCCTGCAGTTCATTACGGCCACGCTTCCACAGCACGTGGCCCTGCAGCATCGCGCCGATGCCGGTCGGCGTGACCATGGTGTCCACCGCCGCGCCACCCAGCTGGTCACCCAGCCCGTACAGCAGCGCGCCAAACGGGCTGGACGCCACGTCCGGCCCGGCCTGCCGCACCAGGTAGTCGTTGAGCTGCGCACGCAGGCTGCTGCGCACCCGCGGGAAGTCCACGTAGCGCTCCAGGCGCGCGGTATCGCGCTGTTCGATCGCCTTGGACAGGCCATGCACGGCCAGGTACGGGCCGCTGAACCACCAGGCCACGACGGCCAGGGCGAGGGCAAGCAGGATGCCGATGAGCTTCTTCATGGTTCCCAGACTGCCGCAACTGCGGGCGCCGCGGGTTAAGCGTCAGTGACTGGGCGAGCCGCTGCCATCGCCGAAGGCCGCCACCAGGCGCTGCCGCTCGGCGCCCTGCAGCGCCTGCACGTGGGTCTGCAGCACCTGGTCCAGGCTGGAAACGCGGGTGGTGCCAAGGATGCCGCTGGCCACGCCGGGGTGCTGCAGCACATAGGCAAAGGCGGTCTGGGCCGGGTGCTGGCTGCGCACCGAGGCCACCGCTTGGCGCATCGCGCGGGCGCTGCGCATCAGGGCGCGGCTGCTCGGCTTCAGCCAGGTGCGCGCGAGGTACCAGGCGTCGGCCAGCCGTGGCAGGCGCGGACGGGCTGGCAGCAGGTGGCCCTGTACGAGCACGGTCCCGGCCAGCACGCCGATGCCCGCCGCGTGCAGCTGGTCGATCAGCGGCTCGCGGTCCTGCTGCAGGGCGTTGTAGTCCAGCAGCACCACGTCGAAGGCTTCGGGGTGCTCGATCATCCAGCGCAGCGTGCTGGCCGAATGGGTGTTGATGCCGGTATGGCGGACCAGCCCGCGCTCGCGCAGGCGCTGCAGCGCGGCCAGCAGCTCATCGTTGATGTCGTGCTCGCTGGCGCCGTGCAGCTGGTAGATATCCAGATAGTCCAGGCCGAGGTTGCGCAGCGAGGCCTCGCAGCTGGCGGTGATCGCCGCGGCGGAGAAATCGCGCTGCTCGGCGCCGCTGATGCCTGCCTGGCCGGTCAGCGTGCCGCCCTTGCTGGACACCACCAGCGACTCGCGCGGCACGCGCGCCAGCAGCGGGCGCAGGATACGGCCCAGGCGCGGTTCGGCATGGAAGCCGGAATAGTTGTGGCCGGTGTCGAGCAGGTTCACGCCCTGCGCCAGCGCGTGTTCGACCACGGCGGCCGCGTCGCTCTCGGCGAAGCGGCGGTGGCCCCAGAAGCCGGAACAGCCCAGGCCGATCGGCGAGACCTGCAGGCCGGTGCGACCCAGCAGGCGCCGCTGCCGGGCCAGGGGCAGTTCCTGCGACATCAGAATTCCAGGTCCAGCGCAGCGCAGAGGTAATCGACGAACGGGCCCAGTGCGGCCAGGTCCTTGCCCAGAGTGGAGAGCAGGCGCGGGCCGGTCATGGTGTCGTCGTCCAGCGTGCGCCACATCACCCAGTTGCGGTGCTTGAGGTCGTCGATGAACTCGAAGTCGGCCGGGAAGCCGCGCGGCGGCCGCACCAGCTTCTCGGTCTGCTCGAAATCGAAGCGCTTGCGCAGGGCGGGCTCGTGCGCGGCTGCCTTCCAGCTGCCCGGGTTGTCGAGGATGAAATGGCGGATGCGCCGCTGCGTGTCCGGCTCGGGGTGCCACAGGCCGGCGCCGACGAAACTCTCGCCCGGCTGCAGGTGGATGTAGAACGAGGGCGCGGCCACTTCGCGGCGGCGCTCGTGGAACAGGCGGGCACCCTGCCAGGTCTTGTACGGCGACTTGTCGTGGGAAAAGCGCGCGTCGCGGTGGATGCGGAACAGCGAGCCGCCGACACCGCGCGTGTCCGCACGGAAATGGTCGCTGACTTCGGTCAGCGCCGGCTGCAGGTCACCCAGCAGGCGCAGGAACGGCTGCCGCACATGGTCTTCGTACTGCTGGCGATGGTCGTTGAACCAGGTCTTGTCGTTATGCCGCGCCAGGCTGCGCAGGAACTTGAAACTGGCGTCGGAGAAATACGTGCTCACAGCGTCTCCTGCAGGTGGTGGCCCCAGTCGCGCAGCGACTGCAGCAGGCCGGTCCGGCGCGCGTCATCGGGCGCTTCGGCGGCCAGCGCGTCGATCTGCTGCTGGTACTGGGGCAGGTTCAGTTCGCCCAGGCCGCTCTCGCCGAGCAGGCGCTGGCGGCGGTAATCCTGCCAGCGCTCGCGTTCAGCCGGTGCGAGGCTGTCGGGATGGTTGCGTGCGCGGTAGCGGAACAGCAGCTCGGGCAGGCGCGGGTCGCGGAAGCGGCCTTCCAGCGCGGCCAGCTGCTGCGGCGCGCTGGTGCGGGCCAGGGCCAGCAGCGGCTTGTCGCCGGCGCCGAGGAAGCCGTCATACAGCGAAGCATCCACGTCGGATACGGTGGCCGGCCGCGGCTGGTTGAAGACCTGGCGGGCCTTCTCGGCCAGCTGCGCGGCAACCTCGCGCAGGCGCTCGGCCTTGGCCTCGATCGCCGCCACGTCCAGGCCCAGGCGGGCGTGGTCGTCGGCGCGCAGGTGGTTCCAGGCGACCAGCGCCGGAACCTTGTTCAGATGCACTTCCTTCAGCGGCACGCGTGCCACGCCTTCGGGCAGTTCGCTGGCGCGCATGTACAGGCGCTGCGCGATCACGTCGGCCGGCAGCTCCAGCAGGTCGTCGATCTCGCCGTCCAGGTCGAACACGATCACCCGGTTGTTGATGGTCGGGTGCATGGCCAGCGGCAGCACCGGCGCGGCGCACAGGCGGCTGGCCGGGTAGCGCATGGAAATGTGCAGCACCGGCTTCATCGCCGCCACGTCCAGCAGGCTGCCGACGAAGCGCTTGTCGCGCAGCTTCAGCGCGTACTCCCACAGCCGCGGCTGCGACTGCTTGAACAGCCGCGCCATGCCGATGGTGGCGCGCACGTCCGACAACGCCTCGTGGGCATCGCCTTCGCGTACGCCGTTGGCCTCGGCCAGGTGCTCCAGCTTGAACGAGGTGGCGCCATCCTCGCGCAGCGGCCACTGGATGCCGTCCGGGCGCAGGGCGCGCATCATCCGCAGCATGTCCAGCAGGTCCCAGCGCGAGTTGCCGTTGCGCCACTCGCGCTCGTAGGGATCGTGGAAGTTGCGGAACAGCCCGTAGCGGATGAACTCGTCGTCGAAGCGCAGGGTGTTGTAGCCCAGCGCACAGGTGCCGGGGCGCGACAGCTGCTCGTTGATGCGGTCGAAGGCCTCGGCTTCGCTGATGCCTTCGGCCATCGCCTGCTGCGGGGTGATGCCGGTCACCAGGGTCGCCATCGGCGAAGGCACCAGGTCATCGGCCGGGCGCACGAAGAAGCTGACCGGCGTGTCGATCACGTTGAGATCGGCATCGGTGCGCATCGCCGCGAACTGCGCGATGCGGGTGCGGCGCGGGTCCTGGCCGAAGGTTTCGAGGTCGTAGAACAGGAAGCTGTCGGCCATCAGTGTGCGCCCTCCAGGACTGGCAGCTGTGCGTGGATCTGCGCTTCCAGCGTGGCCCAGTCGATGTTGTCCAGTGAATCATGGCCGGCCGTGGCCGCTACCAGCAGGTCGCGCTGGATCTCCGTGCGGCGCAGCGCTTCGGCATACGGCGTGTGCAGGAAGGTGACCATGGTGTAGTGCGGCACGAAGCGCGTCGGCCAGCGCCGCTGCAGTTCCTGTTCCAGCTCGCGCTGCAGCAGGAAGGCCGGGTCGGCCACGCGGTCGCGCATTTCCAGGTAGTTCTCCAGCGCCATCTGCTGGATCGCGCGCGCGTTCGGCTTGCGCTCGGCCTCGAAGGCGGCGAACGCACCTTCCAGATCGTCGGCGTCGTGCAGGTGCCGCGCCAGCGCCACGCAGTCCTCGAAGGCGCAGTTCATGCCCTGGCCGTGGAAGGGTACCATCGCGTGCGCGGCATCGCCGATCAGCACGGCGCGGCCGGCCTGGTGCCAGCGATCCAGGGTGAGCGTGCCGAGCAGGCCGGGCGGATGCTGTTCCCAGTCCGCGCGCAGGTTCGGGATCAGCGGCAGCGTATCGGCAAACTCGCGGGCGAACAGTGCCTCGGCCTGCGCACCGGTGTTGACCGTGGCAAAGCTGGGGTCGCCCTTGTTCGGCAGGAACAACGTGACGGTGAAGGTGCCTTCGTGGTTCGGCAGGGCGATGCACATGTAGTGGCCGCGCGGCCAGATGTGCAGCGCATTGCGCTCGATGCGGAAGCTGCCGTCGGCCGCAGGCGGGATTTCCAGTTCCTTGTAGGAATGGTCGAGGAAGGCGATGTCCTCACCCAGCGGCGCACGCCGGTTCATCGCACCGCGCAGCGCCGAGCCGGCACCGTCGGCACCGATCAGCGTGTCGAAACGGATGTCGTGCGGGCTGTCGTCGCGGTCATCGATGAAGCGCGCGTAGCCGGCATCGAAATCGACGGTGTGCAGGCGGCGGTGGAAGTGCACGGTGGCGCCGGCCTGTTCGGCCAGTTCCAGCAGCGTGGTGTTCAGGTCGCTGCGGTGGATCGACCAGATCACTTCGCTGTCGTCGCGGCCGTAGCGCTGCAGCTGCGGTTCGCCCTCGCGCGGGTGCACCATGCGTCCGCGCATCATCACCGCGCGGGCCATCACCTCGTCTTCGACGCCGGCCTGGCGCAGCGCGTTGCGGCCGCGCTCGGCCAGTGCCAGGTTGATCGAGCGGCCGCTTTCGTAGTCGGCCACGCGCGGATCGCCGCGGCGCTCGTACAGGGTGATGCGCCAGCCCTGCCGTGACAGCAGGATGGCCAGCAGGGAGCCGGCCAGGCCGGCGCCGATGATGCTCAACGAGCGGGATGCGTGTGCGATCAACGAACTGTCCAGAAGCAGGGGAGGGGGCGGCTTACAGGCCGGCCCAGGCTTCCACTTCCTCGACGAAGTGGTGCACGTCCAGGTAGCGGTTGTAGAGCGGGGTGGGCGAGATGCGGATCACGTCCGGTTCGCGCCAGTCACCGAGCACGCCGATGGCGCGCAGGTGTTCGAACAGGGCGCGGCCACGTTCGCGGCCGGCGAGCACCCGCAGCGACAGCTGGCAGCCGCGGCGTTCCGGTTCGGACGGAGTGACAATGTCCAGCACCTGCGGCAGGCGCGCGCGCACCAGCGCATCGAGCAGGCCGGTCAGGGCCAGCGACTTGCGGCGCAGCGCTTCCATGCCGGCACGCTCGAACAGGTCCAGCGATGCGCGCAGCGGGGCCAGGCCAAGGATCGGCGGGTTGCTCAGCTGCCAGCCTTCGGCACCGATGGCCGGGGTGAACTGCGGCGCCATCTGGAAGCGGGTCGCTTCATCGTGGCCCCACCAGCCGGCAAAACGCGGCAGGGTGGTGTCGCGGTGGTGGCGTTCGTGCACGAAGGCACCGGCCACGGCGCCCGGGCCGCTGTTGAGGTACTTGTAGTGGCACCACACGGCGAAATCAGGCGCGACGTCGTGCAGGTGCAGCGGCAGGTTGCCGACCGAGTGGGCCAGGTCGAAACCGATGCGGGCGCCCTGCAGGCGCGCGAGACGGGTGATCGCATCGAGGTCGAAGGCCTGGCCGGTGCGGTACTGCACGCCCGGCCACAGCACCAGCGCCAGGCGCGCGCCGTGCTCGCCGATGGCGCGCTCGATGGCGGCCATCGAAATCGTGCCGTTGGCTTCGTCCGGCTGCACTTCCACCAGGCAGTCCGCCGGGTCGAACCCGTGGAAGCGGATCTGCGCTTCCACCGCATGGCGGTCGGTCGGGAACGCGCCGGCTTCCATCAGGATGACCGGGCGCTCGGTGGTGGGGCGGTAGAAGCTGACCATCATCAGGTGCAGGTTCACGCTCAGCGTGTTCATCGCCACCACTTCGCTGGGCAGCGCACCGACCACGCGAGCCAGCTGTGCGCTGACCAGGCGGTGGTAGGACAGCCACTGGGTGGGGCCGGTGAAGTGGCCTTCCACGGCCAGATCGCCCCACTGCTTCATCACTTCCTGCACGGCGGCCTGCGCGCCACGCGGCTGCAGGCCCAGCGAGTTGCCGACGAAGTAGGTCTGTTCACCGCCGCCATGGCGCGGAATCAGGAATTCGTTACGCAGCGGGCGCAGCGGATCGGCGGCGTCCAGGGCGATGGCGTGGGTGCGGCTGAGCAGGTCGGACATGGTCGGGCAACAGGCTGCAACGGGGCTGCCAGTGTAGCGCCTGGGGCTGGCGTGATGCCGCGCGGTGCGCTCGCCGGGCATGGCCCGGCGCTACCTGGGAATCACGCGCACCGGTAGCGGCGGGGCCGGGCCCGCGGGGGGATAAGGCGGGGGCATGCCGGGATCGT
>NZ_JACVTV010000088.1:0-19551 GCF_016624625.1 Stenotrophomonas sp. S41
TTGTGGCGGGGGGGGGGGGGGGCGGGCCGGGGGGGGGGGGCCCCCCCACGGGGGGCCACCCACCAGGGCTCATGGCACCCACCAGGGCAGAAGGCTGCCCGCCGTTACCTCAGGCCTCGTAGGCCGATTCGCCGTGCGAGGTGACATCCAGGCCGGTACGTTCGGCCTCTTCGGTCACGCGCAGGCCGACCACCACCTTCACCAGCAGCAGGATGGCCGCGGTGACCACCGCCGACCAGACCACGGTGAGGCCGACGCTGACCACCTGCACCCACACCTGGTGGCCGATATCCAGATCGGCCTTGGTGCCGCCCAGCGACTGCGCGCTGAACACACCGGTGAGGATGGCACCGACGATGCCGCCGACGCCGTGCACACCGAACACGTCGGCGGTGTCGTCCACCTTCAGCAGGCGCTTCAGGCCGGTGACGCCCCACACGCAGACCACGCCGGCGACGAAGCCGATGACGATGGCGCCCAGCGGGCCCACGGTGCCGCAGGCCGGAGTGATGCCGACCAGGCCGGCCACCGCACCCGAGGCGGCACCCAGTGCCGACGGCTTGCCCTTGGTGATCGCTTCGGTGAGCGTCCAGCCCAGCACCGCCGCAGCCGTGGCCAGCACGGTGTTGAGGAAGGCCAGCGAAGCGACGGTGTCGGCGGCAGCGGCCGAGCCGGCGTTGAAGCCGAACCAGCCCACCCACAGCAGCATCGCGCCGATGTAGGTGAACGGCACGTTGTGCGGCTTCAGCGCGGTCTGGCCATAGCCCAGGCGCTTGCCGAGGAACCACGCGCCGACCAGGCCGGCCACGCCCGCGTTGATGTGCACCACGGTGCCACCGGCAAAATCGATCGCGCCCATTTCGCCCAGGTAACCGCCACCCCAGACGATGTGTGCCATCGGGATGTAGCTGAGGGTGAACCACAGCGCCGAGAACAGCAGCACCGCGCGGAACTTGATGCGTTCGGCGAAGGCGCCGACGATCAGTGCGGTGGTGATGCCGGCGAAGGTCGACTGGAAGGCGACGAACAGATAATCCGGCAGGCCCTTGATGGGCGTGTTGCCGACCGAATCAGGGGTGAAGCCCTTCAGGAACGCGAACTCGGTGAATGAGCCGAAGAACGGGTTGCCCGCACTGAACACCGCGCTGTAGCCGTAGGACACCCACAGCAGCAGCACCAGCGAGAACACCACCAGGATCTGGCTGAGCACCGACAGCACGTTCTTTGAACGCACCAGGCCGCCGTAGAACAGGGCCAGGCCCGGCACCACCATCAGCAGCACCAGCAGGGTGGAGGTGAGCATCCAGGCGACGTCGCCGTGGTCGAAGGCCGGCGCGGCGGCTTCAGCGGCGACCGGTGCCGCAGCCACCGGAGCCTGCAGCGGCTCGACCGCGACGGTTTCGCTGGGCAGCGGCGAGACCTGGGCCTGGGCGTTCGCGGTGCCCGGCCAGGCACCGGCAGCGAGCGCGCTGAGCAGCATCAACAGGCACACGAGATGGAACCGGGCTTGCCACCCGGTGAGAAGGCGCATCTTCATTTGGGGGAGTCTCCGGAAGGGGTTACAGCGCGTCGGCACCGATTTCGCCGGTGCGGATACGGATGACCTGCTCGACGGCAGTGACGAAGATCTTGCCGTCGCCGATCTTGCCGGTGCCTGCGGACGATTGGATCGCTTCGATCACCGCGTCGGCACGCTCGTCGGTGACCACGGTTTCGATCTTGATCTTGGGCAGGAAATCGACGACGTACTCGGCGCCGCGATACAGCTCGGTGTGGCCCTTCTGGCGACCGAAACCTTTCACTTCGGTCACGGTGATGCCCGACACGCCAGCGTCGGAGAGGGCCTCGCGGACCTCGTCGAGCTTGAACGGTCGGATGATGGCGGAGATCAGTTTCATGCGCATGTCCCGATGGTGGATGGGGCCACCGCGCCAGCGCGCGATGGCATCAGGCAACCACGGGCCATCGTGATGATGGCCGTGGCTGTTGCACCGGACACGTAATGGGCCGGGACGGCCGTGCCTCTCTCCTTGCACGACCGACGCGGGAGGGAGGGCGGCCCATTCGCGTATCCGGTCTCTCTCTTGCCCCTGGGTCAGCGGGCCAATGGCCCGCGTTTCCAATGCAGCGGACCAACGGTCCGCTCTACCACGACGGGCCTGGGCCCGCCATGCGGCTCCCCAGCCGCGAAGAACGGAGGCGATGGCGGCGGGTGGGAGGGAGGTCCCACCGCCATCGCCGGCCGGTCAGTTGGCGTAGTACAGCTGGTATTCCAGCGGGTGGGTCGCCGCGCGGAACTTGGTCACTTCCTGCATCTTCAGGGCGATGTAGCCGTCGATGAAGTCATCGCTCATCACACCGCCGGCCTTGAGGAACTCGCGGTCCTTGTCCAGCGCTTCCAGGGCCTGGTCCAGCGAGGAGCAGACCTGCGGGATCAGCTTCTCTTCTTCCGGCGGCAGGTCGTACAGATCCTTGTCGCTCGGTGCGCCCGGGTCGATCTGGTTCTTGATGCCGTCCAGGCCGGCCATCATCAGCGCGGTGAAGGTCAGGTAGCCCGACTGGATCGGATCGGGGAAGCGCATTTCGATGCGGCGCGCCTTCGGGTTGGACACCCACGGAATGCGGCACGAGGCCGAACGGTTGCGGGCCGAGTAGGCCAGCATCACCGGGGCTTCGAAGCCCGGCACCAGGCGCTTGTAGCTGTTGGTGCCCGAGTTGGCGAAGGCGTTGATGGCCTTGGCGTGCTTGAAGATGCCGCCGATGTACCACAGCGCCAGCTGGCTCAGGCCGCCGTAGCCGTCACCGGAGAACAGGTTGGTGCCGCCCTTGGACAGCGACTGGTGCACGTGCATGCCGCTGCCGTTGTCGCCGACGATCGGCTTGGGCATGAAGGTGACGGTCTTGCCGTTGCGGTGCGCCACGTTCTTGATGACGTACTTCATGCGCAGCAGTTCGTCGGCCTTCTGCACCAGGGTGCTGAACTTGGTGCCGATCTCGCACTGGCCGGCGGTGGCCACTTCGTGGTGCTGCACTTCCACTTCGATGCCGACCTGTTCCAGCGTCTTGCACATTTCAGCGCGCAGGTCGTGCAGGGTGTCGGTCGGCGGAACGGGGAAGTAACCCCCCTTCACGCCCGGACGGTAGCCGCTGTTGGCGCCGTCGTACTTGGCACCGCTGTTCCAGGCGGCTTCTTCCGAATCGACCTTGAAGAAGGTGTTGCCCATTTCATTGGCGAAACGGACCGAATCGAAGATGAAGAATTCCGGCTCCGGGCCGAAGAACGCGGTTTCGGCGATGCCGGAGGACTTCAGGTAGGCCTCGGCGCGCTTGGCGATGCCGCGCGGGCAACGGCCGTACGGCTGCATGGTGGCCGGGTCGAGGATGTCGCAGCTGATGACGATGGTCGGATCGGCGTAGAACGGATCGACATAGGCGCTGGCCGGGTCCGGCAGCAGGACCATGTCCGACTCGTTGATGCCCTTCCAGCCGGCGATGGAGCTGCCGTCGAACATCTTGCCTTCTTCGAACAGCGACGGTTCGATGATGCTGACCGGGAAGGTGACGTGCTGCTCGACGCCACGCATATCCACGAAACGCAGATCGACGAACTCGATCTGGTTGTCCTTGATCAGCTTCTCAACGTTTTCCACGGACATCGGTACGACCTCGGATGGGGATGAATGCCTGCTTGAGGTAGAGCAATGACCGTGCCAACTTTTTCGAGAACGCAAGTCGTTGATTTCAAACAGAGCGCCCCGGCGCGGTGCACAGCGGTGCGCACCAAAGGGGTGCATGCATCCCCTTCCGCACCCGTTTGGTGCGGCAGGGATCGTCTATCCTCTCGACCTTCTTCCTTCCGCTGCCGGCGCCCATTCCACCCATGTCCGATCTGCTCTCCGCCCTGTTGCTGGGCATCCTCGAAGGCCTCACCGAATTCCTGCCGATCTCCAGCACCGGCCACCTGCTGATTGCCCAGCACTGGCTGGGCGCGCGTTCGGACTTCTTCAACATCATCATCCAGGCCGGCGCGATCCTGGCCGTGGTGCTGGTGTTCCGCCAGCGCCTGCTGCAGCTGGCCACCGGCTTCGGCCAGCGCGAGAACCGCGAGTACGTGTTCAAGCTGGGCGCGGCCTTCCTGGTGACTGCCGTGGTCGGCCTGGTGGTGCGCAAGGCCGGCTGGTCGCTGCCGGAAACCGTGGGCCCGGTGGCCTGGGCGCTGATCATCGGCGGCGTCTGGATGCTGCTGGTGGAGGCCTATACCGCGCGCCTGCCCGACCGTGACCAGGTGACCTGGACGGTGGCGATCGGCGTGGGCCTGGCGCAGGTGGTGGCCGGCGTGTTCCCCGGCACCTCGCGTTCGGCCTCGGCGATCTTCCTGGCCATGCTGCTGGGCCTGAGCCGCCGCGCGGCCGCCGCCGAGTTCGTGTTCCTGCTGGGCATTCCCACCATGTTCGCCGCCAGCGCCTACACCTTCCTGGAACTGGCCAAGGAAGGAAACCTGGCCAGCGAGAACTGGACCGACGTCGGCGTGGCCTTCGTTGCCGCTGCCATCACCGGCTTCGTCGTAGTGAAGTGGCTGATGGGCTACATCAAGTCGCACACGTTCACCGCGTTTGCCGTCTACCGCATCGCCCTGGGCGCTGCATTGCTGCTGTGGTTGCCTGCCGGTAGCTGAACAACGCCGGGACCGGGCAACCCCATTCCCGGTCCCGACCCGTTTTTCCAGGTTCCTCAAGGAGACTCACCACCATGAACCGCACGCTCACCCTGCTCCTCCCGCTGGCCCTGCTGGCCGCCTGCAGCCAGACCCCGGCCCCGGCCGGCACCGGCGGCGACGACGTGGCCCCGGCCGCCACCAAGGCAGCCGACCAGCAGACGCTGGCGCACCTGGATGCGCAGCGCCTGCAGAGCCAGCACTGGTTGCTGAAGCAGGCCACCGCGGCCGATGGCACGCGCATCGATGCGCTGTTCGCCCGCGATGACAAGCCGGTCACCCTGGACTTCGCCGATGGCCGCCTGTCGGTGAGCAACACCTGCAACCGCCTCGGCGGTGGCTACACGCTCGACAACGGCACGCTGAAGGTGGGCGCGATGGTGTCGACCATGATGGCCTGCACCGACAAGGCGCTGATGGCGCTGGACGAAGCGGTGTCCAGCCGCCTGCAGGGCGAGCTGAAGGCCGCGCAGGGTGCCGATGGCGCGCTGACCCTGACCACCGGCAAGGGCGACGTGCTGGTATTCGCACCGGAACCGACCGCCGAGACCCGCTACGGCGGCCCGGGCGAAACCGTGTTCCTGGAAGTGGCCGCGAAGACCCAGAAGTGCTCGCACCCGCTGATTCCGGATTACCAGTGCCTGCAGGTGCGTGAGGTGAAGTTCGACGACAAGGGCCTGAAGCAGGGCGAGCCCGGCAAGTTCGAGAACTTCTACGGCAGCATCGAGGGCTACACCCACGAAGACGGCGTGCGCAACGTGGTGCGGGTGAAGCGCTTCAAGATTGCCAACCCGCCGGCCGACGGTTCATCGCTGGCCTATGTGCTGGACATGGTGGTCGAGTCGGCGACCGAGCGGTAAGGCCGACCAACCTGTGGTAGAGCCGACTGCTCGTCGGCTTGCTTCTGGAGGGCGGCCACAGGGCCGCCCTTCTTCGTTTCAGCGGCGACCCCACGATGCAGCCGGCCAGCGGCCGGCTCTACCCGGAGGGTGCAAGCCCTGAATACCGATAATTGCTTGGCTGCTTTGGTAGAGCCGACTGCTAGTCGGCTTCCTTTTGCAGAGTCGAGCCATGCTCGACTGTGTGGAAAGCAGCCGAGCATGGGCTCGGCTCTACAGAAAGCAGTAATGCAACGCCGGCCAGCGGCCGGTGTTGCCGGGTTGCCGTTACAGCGCGGGGTTCAGCGTGTAGGTGCCGTGCAGCGTGGCTTCGGCCAGCACGTGGCCGTGCATGGCGCGGTAGGCATCGGCGGCGGTGAAACGCTGCGGCAGGTCCAGCGTCGCCACGTCCAGCGCGAACACGCGGAAGAAGTAGCGGTGCACGCGCTCGTCATTGAACGGCGGGTACGGGCCGTCGTAGCCCAGGTAATCGCCGGCCATGTCCGGGTTGCCGGCGAACCAGCCGGTGAAGTCGTTCACGCCCTGGCGGCTGCCCGCCGGACCGGCCGGTGCCGGCTTGCCCTTAGCAACGAAGCCATCGCTGCAGCTGCCGGCGGCAATCTCATGCACCGACGCCGGAATATCGGCCATCACCCAGTGCACGAAATCGCAACGCGGCTGGTCGCGCGGCACGGTCATGTCGCTGCGGCCGACCGTGTCGGGCACGGTCGGCACGTCCGGATCCACGCACACCAGCAGGAACGCGCGGGTGCCATCGGGCACGCCGCTCCACGCCAGGTGCGGGTTGCGGTTCGGGGCGAAACCAGCGGCATCACCGGCCGCGAATTCGCGGTCGATCGGCGCGCCGGCGGTGATGCTGTTGCTGCTCAGCTGCATGGGGAGCTCCTTACGCTTCGGGATAGCCCAGTCGCACCGCGACCGGGGTCAACAGATCGAACGCTGCACTCATCACGTCGGTATAGCGGCGCCAGTGGCCGGCCGGGAAGCGCGGCGGGCCGATGCGCTCGGCCGGCGGGATCGAGGTGTTGAACAGCTCCTGCAGCATGCCGGCGACCACGCGCGGGTCATCGCCCACGTCGTCCATGCGCATCAGCATGTGCGGGTACAGGTCCTGCTCGTGCAGCGTCGCCACCTGGGCCATCGAACGCGCCAGCCACTCGGCCACTTCGGCCACGTTGTTGACCGCGAACGGTGCCGGCGCGCCGTAGGCGATCCAGTCCAGCAGCATGTCACGCGGGTCGCGCAGCACCACCAGCAGGCGGCCCTGCGGCAGGTGCGGACGCAGCGACCACAGCAGGGCGTTGTCCCACCACAGCAGCCAGTCGATGACGGTGTCGTTCTGCACGCCGCGCTGGCGCAGCGTGTCACGCCAGCCGCTCACCAGGCCTTCGGGGCTGAGGTCACCGGAAGCGAGCTTCTGCAGGGTGAAGTAGTTCTGGAACGCGTCATCCGGCGGGGTCGGCGCGAAACGGTCGCTGCGCATCACCGGGCTTGCGCCGGCGAAGGTGACCGCCACGCGTTCAACGCCCGAACCCGGTGCGCCCCACAGGAAGATCGGTGCGGAGGCAGCGCTTTCGGCATCGACCTCGCCCAGGTCGGGCCAGCTCGGCGGTGCCTTGGCCTGCGGCGGCAACGGCAGGCGCTCGGCGTTCTGCTCGGCATGCAGCTCCAGCCAGGTGCGCAGCGCTTCGCGCGGCTGGCCAGCCTGGTCCTGCACCTCGCCCAGCCAGGTGCGCAGCTCGCGGCGACGGGACTCGGGCACCGCGTCGACCAGGCCCTGTACGTGGGCAACGGCGGCGGCCGGGTCACGCGCCAGCAGCGCGCCGACCAGGCGGGTTTCGCCACTGATGCGGCCCGGTTCCAACGCGACGATGCGGGCCGCCAGGGCTTCCACGGCGTCGGCTTCGCCGGCCGCTTCATGCAGGCGCAGGCGCGCTTCCAGGGCGGGGACGAATTCGGGCATGGCCTCGATCCAGCGATCAGCCACGGCAATCGCGCCCGGGCTGCCGAAGACTTCCGGCGCCAGGCGTGCCAGCCACAGGTGCGGCAGCTGCGGCTGCTCGGCCAGCACGTCGTCCAGGTCGGCGCGGGCTTCTTCCTCGCGGCCCAGGCGCTGCCAGCAGGCCAGCAGCAGCTCGACCACGCGGCGGTCGCCCGGGTTGGCCTTCAGCATCGGCCGCAGCTGCTCCAGCGCCTGCATCGGCTGGTCGGCCTGCAGGGCGATCTCGGCACCGAGGCGCTGCAGCGCCGGCGTATCCAGGCCCGGCACCTGCAGCGCCTGCTGCAGCTGCTGGTGGGCGGCCTCGACGTTGCCCTGGCGCAGCGCCAGCTGCACCACCAGACCATGCAGGCTGGTCATCTTCGGGTTGATGTCGAGCACGCGGCGGAAGGCCTGCTCGGCAAAGGCCAGCATGTCCTTGGCCTGGTAGGCCGACCCCAAGGCGTACAGCACGCGCGGATCGTTGGGCATCTGCCGGGCGGCTTCGGACAGCAGCTGCAGCGCGCGGTCGGCGTCATCGCGGTACAGGGCCACCATGCCCTGCAGCGCCAGCACTTCCGGATGCTCCGGCTGCAGCTTGGCGGCCAGCGTGGCCTGCCGTGCGGCGGTGTCGATGTCCTTGCGGCCGATCGCCAGATGGGCTTGCATCAGGTACGCCTCGAAGGCGTTGGGGTTGAGGTCGGTGGTGCGCAGCAGCGCTTCGTCGGCGCCCTCGAACTGGTGCAGGGCCAGCAGCAGGCCGGCCTGCTGCAGGTGCAGCTGTGCATCGTCCGGGGCCAGCAGCAGCGCCTGCTGCAGGGGTTCCTGCGCGGCCTCGGGCTGGCCCTGCTGCTGCAGCGCAAGCGCCAGCCAGCGGTGGGCCTGGGCCTGGCCGGGTTCATCGTGCACCCACGCCTGTGCCAGCTGCACGGCCTGTGCGGTGTCGTTCTGGCGCAGGGCCTGGAGAATCTGGTCTTGCATGGCAGTCCGGTTCAATGGCAAACCCGCATTGTAGCGGGCTGCGCGCCGGTGCCGGTTCAGCCCGCCAGCACCCGCTGCAGGCGCTGGGCCACCCAGCGTTCGGAGAAGCCGTCGCCGCGCCAGTTTTCCAGGAACCCGCAGTGGCCGCCCCAGCAGGCGGTTTCCAGCCGCGCGTGCTGCGGCAGCTGCCAGTCGCGGAAGGTGGCGTAGGGAATGACCGGATCATCCTGGGCCATCAGGATGTCGGCCGGCAGCTGCAGGGTGGACAGGCGGTCACCGGCGATCGAGTAACCATCGAAGTAGGCCTGCAGCGTGCCGAAATCGGTATGGCGCTCGACCAGCCAGGTGGTCAGCGCGCGGATGTCCAGCTTCAGCACGCGGTCGTCGCAGTCGCTCAGTTCCGGGAACAGGTCGCGCTTGCGGCGCAGCGAGCCGGCCCACTTGCGGCGGAAGTACCAGTCGTACATCGCCGGGCCGCTCTGGATGCTGTCCATGGTCAGCGCCGGATCCAGCACCGGGCACACCGAGGCCACCCGTTGCAGCGGCACGCCGGCCGCAGGCGCACGCAGGGCCAGGCGCAGCACGAAGTTGCCACCCAGCGAGTAACCGGCGGCCACCAGCGGCAGGTCCGGCCAGCGTCGCGCGATGTCACCGGCCGCCTGCACCACTTCGTCGATGCGGTTGGAGTGGAAGATGCCGGGATTGAGGTGATGGGTATTGCCGTGGTCGCGGAAGTTCAGCCGCACCACGTCGAAGCCCTGGTCGATCATGCGCGCGGCCGCCATGCGCATGTAGCTGGATTCGGCGCTGCCTTCCCAGCCATGCAGCAGCAGGGCCATGCCCTTCGGCTCGCGGCCTTCGATGTAGCTGTGCCAACCCTGCAGGCGCACGCCGTCGCCACCGTCGAGGATCAGTTCTTCGCTGACCGCACCGGTGGCGGCCAGCAGCAGCAGGCCACGCTGCAGGCGCATGCGGCTGGAGCTGAGCATGGATTGCAGGTGCGGATTGCGCAGCCAGCGCGGCGGCTGGTAGTCAGCCGCATGCAGCGTCGGCGTACCGGCATCCAGCAGGGGTGGCGGGATCAGTGCCACCGCACGCTCACTGCCCGCTCATCGCCGCCACGATACGCGCGCGCGAGGTTTCCGCGATGCGTCGACGGCCTTCCAGGTCCTGTGCACCGATCGGTGCCAGGAAGTGCACTTCCGCACGTCGCGCCGGCTCACCGAGCAGGCGCAGGAAATTGGCGAAGAAACTCTCGCCCGGGCCGAAGGCCACGATGGTCTGCGCGTCGCCATGGGCGCCGTAGACCAGGGCCACCGGCTGCACCGGCACGCCGGTTTCAACCGCGGCCTGGAAGATGCGCGCATGGAACGGGCCCACTTCGTGGCCGCCCCGGGTACGCCCTTCCGGGAACACGCCCACCGCCTTGCCATCGCGCAGGCGGTCGGCCATCACCTGCATGACCCCACCGAGCGATTCGGTGTTGCCACGCTGGTGGAAGATGGTCTGCCCGCGCGCGGCCAGCCAGCCCACTACCGGCCAGCTGGCGATCTCGCGCTTGGCGACGAAGCCCATCATGCGCTGGCTGTGCAGGATGGAGATGTCCACCCAGCTGACGTGGTTGGCGACGAACAGCACCGCGCCCGGCAGCGCCGAACCGATCTGCACCAGGCGGAAGCCGAAGATCCACATCAGGCCACCCTGCCACCAGTTGACGACCTTGGCGCCGAAGGTGGCATCGCCCACGCGCAGTTCGCCCCACGGCGGAAGGATGCCGATGAGGATCAACGGCAGGAACACGAGGATGTGGACCAACAGCAGCGGTACGCGGTACAGGTAACGGCACACACGCGCCACGCCGCCACGGGGGGCCGGAGTGGGGGAAGTCATCCGCGCACGATACCGGAGGGCCGCAGCCGCTGCCAGCCGATTCTGGCCATAAGTCCTATTGACCGCGGCCATGGGCGGGAACACGGTGTCCTGTTGGCGGGGCTGCTGGGGGCGTAGAGTCGAGCTTGCTCGACTGCCCGGGCCCGGCAGCAGTCGAGCAAGCTCGACTCTACGGGGTCGCGGCGGGGCGCCATTGCCCGCAATGGGCCGGTACCAGCTGCAGGTCGCTGACCTGGCGCTGGGTCTGCTGCAGCCGCTGCAGGGTCTGCCGGTAGGTGCCGGTGTGGCCAAGCAGTGCGGTGACCAGCCGCGGCGGCGGCACGCCATCGGTGATGGCGGCGCTGGACCAGGCGGCGTCGGCCACCAGGAACACCGGGCGGCCATCGGCCCCTTCGAACAGCAGCCCGTGCTGGCCCACCGCATGGCCGGGCAGCGGCACCGCCAGCAGGCTGCGGTCGCCCAGCACGTCGCGGCCACGGCCGAAGGCATCGAAGGGACGCGGCAGGTCCACCTCCGGCAGGCTCTCCAGCCAGCCCATGCGCGGCGCCGCATCGCGGGTCAACGCGGGCAGCAGGCCCACGCTGAGCGCACGCAGGCGCCCGCGCGCGGCCTGGTCCTGCCACGCGGCGCGGGAACACAGCAGCGGCACGTCAGGGAAATCGAGCACGCCACCCACATGGTCACCGTGCAGGTGCGAGAGCACCACCAGGCCGATGTCGGCCGCGCCGATGCCACGCTGCTGCAGCTGCGCGCGCACGCTCTGGCCCGGGCCCAGGTGCACCGGCGTAACCCAGCGGTACAGGCGCTCGGGGAAGCGCGCGGTGGCCTGCAGGAAGGCGTCCGAATAGCCGGTGTCGAACAGGATGAGGCCGCGCTGCGGATGCCGCAGCAACGCCACCAGCGCCGGGAATTCGCAGCGATGCCAGCTGGCCCCCTGGCGCACGGCACGTTGCGGGTGCACGCAATGACCGGCCTCGATCAGTTCCCACTCAAGCCGTGCCATCGCTGCCTCCGTGCTGCTTCCAGGCGTGCTGCTTCCAGTGCGTGGCGAAGGCCTGCAGCGCCGCCTGCACGCCGGTACGCGGGTCGTAGCCGAGGTCGCGCCGCGCGGCGCTGATGTCCAAGGTCTGCGAGTAGCCCAGCACGCCCACGCCATAGCGGGTCAGGCGCGGCTCGGGGCGGCCCGGGCGCAGGTTGGCCACGGTTTCGGCCACACTGGCCGCGGCCAACGCCACCATTCGCGGCACCGGCCGCAGGCGCACCTGCAGGTCCATCGCTTCGAACAGGCCGGTGACCAGCGCATGCACGTGCAGCGGGGTGCCCGCGCTGATGTTGTAGGCGCGCCCGCTGCAGCGCGCATCCGCCTGCAGCGCCAGGCTCACCGCCTGCACGGCATCGTCGATGGGGGTGACATCGATGAGCGCGCGGCCGCCATGGATCAGCGGGAAACGGCCGCTGGCCGCCACCGCCAGCAGGCGGGGCAGGATCGCGCGGTCACCGGGCCCGAACACCGCACGCGGGCGCAGCACCACGGTGTGCAGCCCCTGGCGTGCGGCTGCGGCCACGGCCAGCTCCGATTCCCATTTGCTGCGGGCGTAGTCGGTGATCCAGCGCCGTGGCGGCTGGAAGCGTTCATCCAGACCGTACTGGTCGGCGAAGCGGAAATAGATGCTGGGCGAACCCAGGTGGACCAGCCGGGCAACGCCGGCCGCCTGCGCGGCCTGCAGCAGGCGCGTGGTGGCCAACACGTTCGCCCGCTGGAATGCGGCTGCCGTTCCCCAGGGCTGCGACATCGCCGCGCAGTGCACCACCGCATCGCAGCCCTGCAGCAGCGGCGCCAGGGCGTCCTCGGCAAGATCGGCAGCAATCACTTCGATACCGTGCGCGGCCAGCGCCTGCAGCCGCAGCGCATCGCGCCCGCTGCCGCGCACCTGCCAGCCCTGCGCCGCCAACGCCAGCGCGACATGCTGGCCGATGAAGCCGCTGGCGCCGGTGACCAGGACCCTGGCCATCAGTAGCGCAGCACCGCGCCGCCCAGCGCCAGGCCAGCGCCGGTACCGATCAGCAGGGCCTGGCCGCCGCGCGGCAGGCGGCCGTCGATCAGGGCCTGGTGCAGGGCCATCGGCAGCGAGGCCGCCAGCTGGTTGCCGTGCTCGCGCAGGATGCGCACCAGCCGCTGCGGCGGCAGGCCCAGTACCCGTTGCAGATGATCCAGGGCCTGGCCGCTGGCCTGGTGCGGCACGATCACATCGCACGCGGCCAGCGAGGTGCCGGCACTGTCCAGCAGATCCTGCAGGAAGCCGGGCAGGCGCCGCGCGGCTTCGCGGTACAGCGCCTTGCCCTGCATCTGGAAATGATGGGCCGCACGGTAGGCATCCACATCGTCGAACAGGCGCATGCCGGTGCCGCAGGTCGGCACCTGGCACAGTTCGGCACCGTCGCCATAGGTGCGCAGGCGGGTGGCCAGCAGCGCCGAGGCCTGGCTGTCGCCGGCACGTTCAACCAGCATCGCCACTGCACCATCGCCGAACAACGGTGCGGTCAGCGGGTCATCCGGGTCGAGGCCGGCACTGGGAATGTCGCTGCAGACGATGAGCACGCGCCGGTAGCGACCCAGCGCCAGCAGGCTGCCGGCCATTTCCAGCGCCACCACGAAGCCCAGGCAGGTGGCGTTGACGTCGAAGGACGGTATGCCGCTGTCACCCAGGCCCAGGGCGCGCTGCACCAGCACGGCCTGGCAGGGAATGGCCTGCTCCATCACCCCGCAGGCGGAGATGATGCAGTCGATGTCGGTGATCGCCAGGCCAGCCTGCTGCAGGGCTTGGCGTGCGGCCTGCGCGCCCATCCACGAGGCCCGCTCGTCGGGCGCAGCATGGGCGCGGCTGGCCACGCCGCTGTGCCGCTCGACCCAGCCGTCCGGCTTGTTCCAGCGCTGGTCGAAGTGCTGCGACGGCACCCGCAGGCGCGGCAGGCAGGCTCCGCTGGCGATGATCCGCAGCGGCAGCGCGGCGGGAGCAGGCAGCCCGGACATCGGCCTCAGCCGTGGCCTGCAGCCACCACCGCCAGGGTCAGCCGCGAGATGCACACCAGCCGGCCCTGTTCGTCTTCGATGCGGATTTCCCACAGCTGCGTGCTGCGGCCCACGTGCACCGCACGCGCAGTGCCGGTGACGGTGCCGCTGCGCACGGCACGCACGTGGTTGGCGTTGATCTCAAGGCCCACGCAGACCTGCTTGCCGGTATCCACGCAGAGGTTGCCGGCGCTGCTGCCCAGGGTTTCGGCCAGCACCACCGAGGCCCCGCCGTGCAGGATGCCGTACGGCTGGCGGGTGCGTTCGTCGACCGGCATGGTGGCCTGCAGCCAGTCATCACCGGCGGCGGTGAAGGCGATGCCCAGGGTATCGATGGCCGTACCACGGCTGAGCGCATTGAGCTGGTCGATGGAAACAGCTTCGCGGAACACCTGGGTCATGCAAGCACCTTCAGAGAATGGGGACGAGGCCGGCGCCGAATGCGGTCAGCATGCGCACCAGCAGCCATTTCGGGCCGACGTTCACTTCGGGGAAGTCACCGACGGGCACGTAGCAGCGATGGAAATCCGGGCTCTGCCGCGGCAGCGGCTGCGGGCAGTCCACGCCGGGCTGGAACTCGTAGTCGGTGGCGTAGCGCCACGGCCAGAAATCGAGGATGGGCAGTGCTTCGGACGCCTTGCCCACGCTGTAGTTCAGCCCCGACAGCACCGGCGGCTTGGCGCGCGGCGCCACCGTCCAGGAATTCTGCGGGTGGGTGTCGCGCAGGATGCTCTGCGCCAGCTGCTCGGCGAACACCGGGTCGTCGATGATGACCGCACCTTCGGTGTTGTAGTTCTCGCTGCGCGGATCGAAGTTGTGGGTGCCGACCACGCCGATGCGGCGGTCGACCACCAGCGACTTCGCATGCAGGCCCATGCGCGCGCCCTTGCGGGTGACCGGCAGCGGCTTGTTGACCGCCTTGCTGCCCAGGAACGAGGGCCGCGTTTCGGTACGCAGCAGGCGGGTTTCCACTTCACTGCCGGCGGCACGGCGGCGCGCCCGGCTGTTTTCGTAGGCGCTGCCCAGGCGCGGATGCTCCACGGCCGGGCGGGCGCCCTGCCCGTCGCTGTCCGCGGTGGCCGGCGTTGACGGTGCATCGTCGTTGCCACCGCCGGCATTGCTGCCGGCTGCGCTGCCGCCGATCAGCGGATTGCGCACGCCCGCGTCGCCCACGGTGCTGCCGCCACTGCCCAGCGGGTCGGGCAGCAGGTTGCGGTAGTCGACCGGCGCATCCAGCGGGAACGGCTTGTATTCGAAGATGTTGAAGCCCAGTTCGCGCATGTTGCGCCGCTTGTACTTGTAGGACAGCGCATACACGATCGGGTTGTCGGTGGCCGCCAGGCTGTTGCTGGACACCACCACGCGCGGCGGTTCGGGGCGCTTGCGCAGCTCGCGGAACAGCTTCTGCGCCGGCTTGGACAGCACCAGGTACGGCGTCTGCAGGATCACTTCCTTCTGCGCGCCGGAAATGAGGGCGTCCAGCTGCGGCTCGGTAACGTGCTGGCCAGCCAGCGGCGCACTGGCGCGCTCGCGGCGGTGCTTGCGCGGCAGGTCGGCGACGTAGCGCACCGAGTGCACCGGCAGCGCGGTGTCGACGAACGAGCGGGTGATGAAGTCGGTGTCGTTGGCTTCCTCGCTGACCCGTTCCACCCGCTCGGGGCGGCGGAACTGTGCCGGCGGCATGGCCGGCACGCCGGCGTTGAGCAGGGTCCGGCCGACATCGTTCAGCCGTTCGGCGGGCACGCTGCGCGGCGCGCGCCAGAACGCATCGAAGTTGGCGGCCATCGCCCGCGCTTCCGGCCCGGCGATCAGCACGTCGCGGTCGCGGAAGTTGTACTCGCGGTCCCAGTCGTAATAGTCGTCCTGGTAGTTGCGGCCACCGACCACGCCGATCGCATCGTCGATGACCAGCAGCTTGTTGTGCATGCGCTGGTTGAAGCGGCGGAAGCAGCACAGCACGCTGCCGGCATAGTCGAAGTAGTTCAGCCGGGCCTTGCCGAAGGTCGGGTTGTAGACCCGCAGCTGGAAGTTCTGGTGGGCGCCGGACAGGGCGCCCAGGATCTCCAGGTCGGAGATCGCCGAGAGCTGGTCGATCAGCACCCGCACCTTCACCCCGCGGCGCGAGGCGGCCAGCAGTTCGTCGATGACCAGCCGGGCGCTGTCGTCCTTGTCGAAGATGTAGGTCTGCAGGTCGATGCTGCGGGTGGCACTGCGCAGCAGGTTCAGGCGGGCGACCAGGGCATCCTCGCCTTCGTCGAGCAGGGTGGCGTAGTGCAGCGGCTGCGCTTCGGTCGATTCGCTGAATGCGCGACCGGCCAGGGATCGCAACGGCGAATCCAGCGCGCAGCGATCGGCACGCTGGCAGTCGACCTGGGTCGAACGGGCCTGCACGGCGATGGCCTGGGCACGGTCGCGCTCGGCGTTGGACAGCGACGCGCAGCCACTGCCCAGCAACACGGTTGCCAGCGCCAGTACACGCAGCAGGAGATTCACGGTTTCGGCGCCTCGCTCAGGCGGGCTCGCAGTACGAAGGTCACTCGGTCACTCAAGGCAAGCTGCCAGCTGTCCATGCCGTACCGGCCTCGTTGCACGGTACCGCGGCTGACGACATCGCAATCATAGCCGGGTCGGGAACATTCCGCCTTCTCCACCCGCAGGGTTTCCGGGTGGCTGACCCCGCGCAGGGTGAGCCGGCCCTGGATGTCGCCGCCGTTGCCGACGGTGTCCGGCCAGTAGGGCAGCGAATCGAATTCGACCGACGGGTAACGCCCGGCATCGAAGAACTCCGGCCCGCGCATCCAGCCGGTGTAGCGGTCCTTGCCCGGGATCTCCACCGAGCGGGTGAACATCTTCAGGTGCACCTGGTGGCGGCCGTCGGACAGTACTTCGACGCGTCCCTCGAAGTGCGGGAACAGCCCTTCGATGCGCTGGCCGAAGCGGGTGCGCACCTCAAAGCCGATCCGCGAGCGCTGCAGGTCCATGTACAGCACACGCGACGACTCGGCCGACGCCAGCGCCGCCACCGGCGGCAGCGGCGTGGGGGATGGAGGGGCAGCCCAGGCCGGGCTGCAGACCAGCAGCACCGGCAGCAGGCAGCGGCCGGGCCGTGCCAGGATCATCGACTCACGGCCACCAGAAGGCGTTCAGGCTGGCCACGCCCGGCTCGATCGCCGCCTCGCGCGGGAACCCGAGCACGGCCACGGCGGCCGGCGGCATGCCCCGGTAGTCGCTGCTGGTGCCTTCGGTCATCAGTGCCACCAGCCGCTCCAGGCCGGGGTTGTGGCCGACGATCAGCACCCGGTCGAGGTCCCGGCGCTCATCCACCAGCGCGGCCAGGGTACCGGGGGTGGCTTCGTAGATGCGGTCTTCCAGGCGCTTCTCGACATAGCCGATGGCCGCCAGCACTGCTTCCAGGGTCTCGCGGGTACGCCGCGACGGCGAGCACAGCACGCAGTCCGGCAGCAGGTTGTTTTCCTTCATCCACTTGCCGGCCGCCTCGGCTTCGGCAAGACCCACCGGCGACAACGGCCGATCGAGGTCGGCCTGGCCGGGGGTGGCCGGTTCGGCATGGGCATGGCGCAGCAGGATCAGTTCACGCATCGCGAGGTTCCATGAAAGTGAGGGTGCAGCACAAAGGGTGACGTACGCGTCACAGCTTCAACCAGGCCAGCAGCGGCTCCCAGTCGGCCTGGTGCTCACGCACCTGGGCCGAGCGGTAATCGAACAGGCTGCGGCCAAGGCCGGTCATCACCACGTAGCTCTGGCTGTCGCGCAGCTGGGCGACCACCGGGTACGGCCATTCGCCCAGCATCTGCAGGGCCTGTTGCGAGGTCTGGGTCCACGGCTTGGTGCGGTTGAGGACCAGGCCCACCGGCAGCTTGCGGCTGTGCACGCGCGGGTTCTGCGCCAAGCTGTTGAGGAAGCCGACGATGGCTTCGATGTCCAGCGCCGAGGGCAGCACCGGCACCACCACGGCATCGGCGGCGTCGAGGAAATGGGGGATATCGTCGGCCAGTGCGCCGGCCGGTGCGTCGATGATGACGGTATCGGTCCCGTCGGGCAGCTTCTGCGCCCACTGCTTCCTGCGGTACACGTCGATGGGCAGGACCGCGCTGTCCAGCCCGGCCCGGCGCTGTGCCCAGCGGGTGCTGGAGCCCTGCGGGTCGGCGTCGGCGATCACCGTGGCCTTGCCCTGCAATGCCGCGTATGCGGCCAGGTGGGTGGCGACGGTGGTCTTGCCCACCCCGCCCTTGGAACCGGCCACCAGGATCGTCTTCATGCCAGCCTCGCTTCCGGGTACGTGCCCCGAGCGTACACCGGCGATGGTGACGTTAGGTAGAGACGGCCTGAATCAATCCGCATCGGCTTTGCTATCGTTGCGCTCCCGAAGGATCGAACCGGCATGAGCGAACTGCAGGACCTGAGCGCATTGATCCGCGCCAACACCCCCCTGATCGTCATCGAGACCCAGGACGAGGGTCGCATCGTCGAACTGTTCCGGCAGACGCTGATGCATGTCTGGCGTGCCCTGCACCGCTGGTCGATCACCGAGGGCCTGCGCCGCATCGACCTGGAGCGCGAGGACGATGCGATCGGCCCGCCCGACGCCAGCGCCGCCCTGCAGATGATCCGCCAGGCCGAACAGCGCGGCATCTACCTGCTGCTCGATTTCCACCCCTACCTCGGTTACGCCAGCCACCAGCGTGCGCTGCGCGACCTGATCCAGCGCCGTCACAGCCAGCCGCACGTGCTGGTGCTGATCGGCGCCAAGGTCGAGCTGCCGGCCGAACTGGAAGCGCTGGCGGTGCGCTTCAACCCGCGCCTGCCCGATGCCAACGCCCTGCTGAAGATGCTGCGCGAGGAGGCCGACGCCTATGCCCGCGAGCATGGCGGCCGCCGGGTGGAAGTGGACAGCGAAGCGGTCAAGAAGATCCTGAAGAACCTGCAGGGCCTGAGCCTGGTCGATGCCCGGCGCATCGCCCGCCAGCTGATCTATGCCGACGGCGCGCTGCGCGACGACGACCTGCCGCAGCTGGCGCGGCTGAAGTTCGAGCTGCTCAACCGCAGCGGCCACCTGTTCTTCGAACATGACAGCGCGCGCTTCGGCGACGTGGCCGGTGCCAACCGGCTGAAGCGCTGGATCAACCAGCGCCGGGTCGCCTTCATCGCCGGCTCCGCCCCGGCCGGCCTGGACCCGCCGCGCGGCATGCTGCTGCTGGGCGTGCAGGGCTGCGGCAAGTCGATGCTGGCCAAGGCCACCGCCGCCGGCTTCGGCGTGCCGCTGCTGCGCCTGGACGTGGGCGCGCTGTACAACAAGTACCACGGCGAGACCGAAGCCAACCTGCGCCAGGCCCTGGCCTCGGCCGAGCAGCTGGCGCCCTGCGTGCTGTGGATGGACGAGATCGAGAAGGGCCTGGCCAGCGGTGGCGATGATGGCGGCGTATCGCGCCGCGTGCTGGGCCACCTGCTGACCTGGATGGCCGAGCGCAAGGCGCCGGTGTTCATCGTGGCCACCGCCAACCAGGTGCACGAGCTGCCGGCCGAACTGCTGCGCAAGGGCCGCTTCGACGAGATCTTCTTCGTCGACCTGCCGCCGCCGGACGTGCGGGTGGAGCTGCTGCGGCTGCACCTGGGCCGGCGCCAGCTCAACGCGGATGATTTCGCGCTGCCGGCGCTGGCAGCGGCGGCGAACGGGTTCTCCGGCGCGGAGATCGAGCAGGCGATCGTGGCGGGGCTGTATTCGGCGCATGCCGAAGGGCGGCCGCTGGATACCGAGCTGCTGATGACCGAGATCCGCGCGACGCGGCCGCTGTCGGTGTTGATGGCCGAGCAGGTGGCGGCATTGCGCGAGTGGGCGTCGGGGCGGACGGTGTCCGCGGACGACTGAGGGGGTTTTCGGCCAACGGCGGAGCCCCTCGTGGCTGGCGGTTGGGTAAAGTCGACTGTTGGTCGACTGGCATTGTGAGCTGGGCCGGGGGGGGGGGGGGGGGGGGGGGGGGGGGGGGGGGGGGGGGGGGGG
>NZ_JACVTV010000089.1:0-18966 GCF_016624625.1 Stenotrophomonas sp. S41
GCGCTACCTGTGCGATTGCCGCAGTAGATCCACGCCATGCGTGGATGGGCCACGCGCGGTCATGAATTTCCGCCGCCTCATTCGCAGAGCGCGCTGTCTTCCGCCAACGCAGCATCATCCAGCGGGCGCAGCTGCTCGATCTGCTCGCGTTGTTCGGCGCTGGGTTCGCCCAGCCACCACACCCGGCAGCGCGCGGTCAGGCGGCCGACCATCTTCGACTGCTCGGGCGAGTACAGCATCGCCAGCGCGGTACC
This sequence comes from Stenotrophomonas sp. S41, assembly GCF_016624625.1. Classification (NCBI taxonomy): domain Bacteria; kingdom Pseudomonadati; phylum Pseudomonadota; class Gammaproteobacteria; order Lysobacterales; family Lysobacteraceae; genus Stenotrophomonas; species Stenotrophomonas sp. S41. The sequence continues at coordinate 255 of NZ_JACVTV010000089.1, forward strand.
CGGGCAATCGTGCGCTTGGCAGGCGGTGTAGAACCACCACGGCTCGCCCTGCAGCACCACCAGCCCGCCCGGTCCACTGGGCCCGCTCAGCAGGCGCTTGCGCAGTGAGGGAATGTCCTTGTCGCTGGCCTCGGCCGCTGCGGTGTTCTGCATCAGGGTGTTGAAGGCAGCCAGCACCTTCGCGTCCTTGCGGCCGCAGTCGTCCACGGTGTTGCCGCCCACCAGGGTGAAGAAGTGGGTGGCCAGCGGGTTGTCCTTGCAGGTGAGTTCGGCGCCGGGGGTTTGTTCTTCCGGCTCGCCTTCGTTGTCCCACACCGAAGGGTCCACGTCGTCTTCAATAGTCGGTTCGGGTTCGACCACAGTGGCGGCGGCGGGTGCGTCGGTTGGGGTTGCAGCGGCCGGCGCGGGCTCGGTGCCCGCCTGCGGTACCGGGGCCTGCGAACACGCGGCCAGCAGCGCGATCATCCATGAGAGCCCGATATGGCGAGACGTCATTCCCTGTCCTTGGGTGTGTGGTGTGCGACGGTGGGATTCTACGCGGTGCGGGCATTCCGCCGGGCATGGCCCGGCGCTACCGTCGGGTTTCGCCCGCAAAAAAAAACCCCGGCACGTGGCCGGGGCTTTTCGATTCACTTGAACAGCGTGTCCGGATATTCCGGTTTCTGTTCCCGCGCCAGCAGGGCGCGCAGGCCTTCTGCAGGCGTCTGCTCGCCGTGCAGCACGGCACGAACGCGATCAGAGATCGGCAGGTCGATGCCATGGCGGCGTGCCTGTCGCATCACTTCGTCGGCGGTCTGCACCGATTCCACCACCTGGCCGATTTCGCGCACGGCATCCTGCAGCGTCTGCCCGCGGCCCAGGGCCAGGCCCAGGCGGCGGTTACGCGACAGGTCGCCGGTGCAGGTCAGCACCAGGTCGCCCAGGCCAGCCAGACCCATCAGGGTTTCCGGCTTGGCACCGATGGCGGCGGCAAGCCGCAGCATCTCGTTCAGGCCACGCGTGATCAGGCCGGCACGGGCGTTCAGGCCCAGCTGCATGCCATCGGCCACGCCGGTGGCCACGGCCAGCACGTTCTTCATCGCGCCGCCCAGCTCGGCACCCACCATGTCATCGCCCGTATAGGCGCGGAACGCCGGGCCATGCATGGCTTCGGCCACGGTCTGCGCGAACTCCGGCACGTCGCCGTGCACGGTGATGGCGGTGGGCAGGCCCAGGGTCACTTCCTTGGCGAACGACGGCCCGGTGACCACGGCCAGCGGCACGTCGTCACCCAGGATCTCGCGCGCCACTTCATGCAGGAAGCGGCCCGAACCGGGTTCAAAACCCTTGGTGGCCCAGGCCACGCCGGCACCGGCCGGGCGCAGCGGTGCCAGCGCACGCACGGTTTCGTTGAACGCGTGCGACGGGGTCACCACCAGCACCCAGGCGGCATCCTGCAGGGCGGCCGCCATGTCGGTGGTCGCACGCAGGCTGTCCGGCAGGGGAATGCCCGGCAGGTAACGCGGGTTCTCGTGGCGCTGGTCGATGGCGTCGACCACGGCGGCATCGCGCCCCCACAGCACGGTCGGGTGACCGTGCCGGGCGAGCAGCGTGGCCAGCGCGGTTCCCCAGGAACCGGCGCCAAGCACGGCGACTTTGTCAGCGGTATCGCTCATCCGTGACGTCGTAGCCAAGCTCAGGCGTTGCCGGCCGGCTCGGAATCAGCCAGCGACGGCGCGTCGCCCTGTTCCTGGCGCTGGCGCAGGGTTTCAGCGTACAGGCCTTCGAAGTTGATCGGCTGCAGGAAGAACGGCGGGAAGCCGCCGGCCTGGATCAGGTCGCTGACCAGCTGGCGCACGTACGGGAACAGGATGTTCGGGCACTGGGTACCCAGCAGCACGTCGATCGACTGCGGGTCCAGGCCGACCAGGCCGAACACGCCGGCCTGCTTCACTTCGGCCACGTAGGCGGTGCGCTCACCGGCCTGGCAGGTCAGGGTCACGGCCAGCACGACTTCGAAGGCGTTTTCGCCCAGGCGCTGCACCTGCTGGTTCAGGTTCAGCTGCAGCTCCGGCTGCACCTGGTCATTGAAGATGGTCGGCGCGTTCGGCGACTCGAAGGAAACGTCCTTGACGTAGATCTTCTCGACGGTGAATGCGGGGCCGTTGGCGGCATCGACCGGCGCAGCGGCGCCGTTGGTGATCTCTTCGGACATTTCCAGTAACTCCAATGAATGCAATGAAAACGAGTGTCGAACTACAGGATTGGGGGCGGCGGCAGGCCCATACAAGGCCAGTTCCGCCATCCCCTGCAATCAGTTGCGGCCCTTGACCAGCGGCAACTCGGCCTGCTGCCAGGCGGGAATGCCGCCTTCCAGCACGAAGACCTTCTCGAAACCGGCCTTCTTCAGCGTCTTGGCAGCGGTTTCCGATGCGTTGCCGCTGCGGCACACCAGCACCACCGGGCTCTGCTTGGCGTTGGCCACCAGCTTGTGCTCGGCGTTGAAGGCGCTGGCCTGGGCGCTGCGGCTGCCGGCGATGTGGCCCTTTTCGAAGTCAGCGCTGGGCGACAGATCGACCACGACCGCGCCACCGGCATTCATCAGGTGGGTCAGCTCGGCCGGCTTGATGCCCTTGTAGCCCCGGAACAGGCGGCGGGTTTCAGTGACGATGAGGGCCACGGTCAGGCCGACCAGGGCAGCGGACAGCATCGGGTTTCGGCCTGCAAAGGCCAGCAACTCTTCGTAATTCACTCAGGTCACGGGTCGATTAAGCGGGCGCCGATTGTCGCACAAGCCGCAGGGGGCCCGTCACTGCCCCTTCCACAGGTCCGGCAGGCCGGCCGCCTGCCACCAGCGCTTGGCTTCCGGGTCCCAGCGCCAGCGCTCGACCACCACCACGGTGCGCTCGGCCTGGGTGTTCTGGTTGATCACCCCGATTTCCACCCGGCGCTCGACCTGGCCACCGTCCAGCGAGGCGCTGCTGCGCTCGCGGTAGGAGGACACGCGCAGCTGCGCGTAACGGTTGAGCTCGAACTCGGTGGGCGGCTTTTCCTTGCGCAGCTCCGGGTCCAGGTAGGCAATGGCATCGTCCATGCTGCCCCAGCGGATGGTCGCGCCGTAGGCGATCTGGGTCTCTTCCAGCAGCTTGCGCTGCTTGCGGGTGAGGTCGTCGGCGGCAGCACCGGCCACGGCACTGACCAGCAGCAGGGAGCACATCAGGAACTGGATCAGGCGGCGCATCGGTGGTTTCCCCAGGACGTCAGCCTGCCATCCTACCCTTTGGCGAAGGCAACGAAGCGACCGCTCAGCTCGGCGGCCGAACGGCCATCGGCCCCCGGCTGGCGGGCGACGATGCTGATGCGGGCCTTGCCGCGCTGGCGGAAGGTGGCCAGGAAGGTATCCCAGCTGCTGGCTTCGGCGGTTTCGGCGTGGGCGTGCAGGTCTTCGTAGACCGGGGCCAGGTAGCGCAGGTTGCTGTCGGCCACGTAGACCTCGGCGTCGTGCCCGGCCAGGCGCAGGCGCAGGCTGACCAGCGCCCAGCCCGACAGGGTCAGCACCGAGGCCAGGCTGCCACCGAAGGCGTTGCCCTTGTCGTTGACGTTGGCGGCCAGCGGCGCGGTGATGCGCAGCACGCCGTCGGCATAGCCATCCAGGCGGATCTGCATCGCACGGACCGCCGGCATGCAGTCAAGCACGTCCTGCAGGGAGGCCAGCGAGGAGGTCAGGGCATCAGCGGACATCGAGCAGCAACCACGACAACGAAGGGCCCGCATAATGACGTCAATGGCCAACCATACGATACCCACTGGCTGGACCCTGATCTCGCTGCGGCCGCAGGGACAGCATGCCGGGCTGAGGCTGGCTGCGGCCAGGCTGGGCGGGGCCACCGTGGCGTTGTCGCCGTGGCGGCTGCAGCGGCTGCAGGGCGCGGCGGTCGAACAGCGGCTGAACCGGGCGCTGTCCTGCACGCGGGTGGTGTTCACCAGCCCGGCGGCGGTCGCGGCCGCTGCGGCACTGCAGCACCTGCCGGCGGCCCAGCGTGGCCCGTGGCTGACCGTGGGCGAAGGCACCGCGCGCGCCCTGCACGCGCAGGGCATCACCGACGTGCATGCGCCGCAGCGGATGGACAGCGAAGGCCTGCTGCGCCTGCCGGTGCTGGCCGACGTGCGCGGCACGGATGTCGGCCTGGTGACCGCGCCCGGCGGCCGTGGCCTGATCGCCGCACAGCTTGAGGCGGCGGGCGCGCGGATCATTCGTGCCGACATCTACCAGCGGGTGCCGCTGGTGATACCGCGGCGAAAACTGGCGCGATTGGCCCACTCGGGGACGCCGTGGTTGCTGGCCGTCAGCAGCGGCGAGGCCCTGCAGCGCTTCTGGCAGCAGCTGTCCCCCGGTTGGCAGCAGCGCCTGTGTGAACAGGCCATCGTGCTGGCCGCCAGCGAACGCCTGGCCGAGCAGGCGCGGGCGCTGGGGTTTGCCAGCGTAGTCCGCAGCGAAGGGCCCACCGTCACCCAGATGACGGCGGCCGCACACGCCGCGCTCACTGCCCCGGCAGCGACCTGAACAGGCACCCGGCACACGCTTGCCGGGTTCAGCGCCAACGGTAATGCTGTGTCCAACGCTGCCTGCTGGCTCCCCGCCGGCGACGCCGCCGACAAGGAAGCCCGATGAAAGACACCCCGCCACCTGCCCCCTCCCGCCGTCCTGCACGCTGGCTGCTGCCGCTTGCGGTGGTGGTAGTGCTGGGCGCCGCGGGCTACGCCGGCTGCCATTACTGGCAGCAACAGCAGCGCGACCAGGCGGCACAGGCACAGAGCACGGACGTGCAGCTGAAGGGGCTGGAGGCCACCGTCGAGGCCCTGCGCCGCGACCAGCGCGCGACCAGCCAGCGCCTGCAGGATGCGGCCGCCACCAACCGCGTGCTGCGCGATGAAATGCTGGGCCTGTCCCAGCGCAGCGCGCTGCTGGAGGAGAACCTGACCCGGCTGACTGAAAGTGCCAACCACGGCCGCCAGGCCGTGCAGCGCGACGAGGCCGAGCTGCTGCTGACCCAGGCCGCGCAACGGCTGGCCTTTGCCGACGATGTGGAAGGCGCGCGCCGCCTGTATGCGCAGGCCGCCACCGCATTGGCCGACCTGCCGGACAACGAAGGCCTGAACCTGCGCCAGGCGCTGGTGCAGGAACGCGACGCGCTGGATGCACTGGGCACGGGCCCGCGCGTGCAGGCGCTGCATCGACTGAATGCCGTGGCCCAGGCGCTGCAGGGGCTGCCTTCCGAGCTGCCGCCCACGCCGGCCGAAGCGGCTGCCAAGCCATGGTGGCAATCGGCGCTGGCGCCGTTCGTGGATATCACCCCGACCCGCTTGAACGGCCCGCTGACCCAGGCCGAGCGCGCCGCCGCCGATGACGCGCTGCAGCTGGAGCTGACCCTGGCCCGCGCGGCCATCGAGCGTGGCGACCGCAGCGGCCGTGATGCCGCGCTGAACCGCGTGGCCCACTGGGCGCAGAGGCGCTGGCCGGATTCACCGGGCCTGCGCGCGCAACATGCTGAACTTCAGGCCTTGCGCAAGGCCCCCCTGCAGGCCGAGAGCAGCGTGCTTGGCAGCACCCTGCAACAACTGCGCTCCCAGACCGACCGGAGGTGACGCCCGATGAAACCCCTGCAATCCCTGGTCGTACTGCTGCTGGCCGTGGCCATCGGCGTGGTGGCTGCGCAATGGCTCGGCACCGATGATCTGAACCGCTACGGCGAAGTGACCCTGCGCTACGGCGGCTACGACTACCACAGCAACCTGCCCAAGGTGGCCCTGCTGTCGGTGATCGGTGTGCTGGTGCTGTGGCTGCTGTGGAGCCTGGTGGCGGCACCGTTCCGCGCCTGGGGCCGCTACCGCCGCAAGCAGGGCCGCGTGCGCCTGATCGATGGCCTGCAGGCCTACGAACACGGCCACTGGCAGCGCGCGGAGAAGCTGCTGGATGGCGCCGCAGCCGACCCGGAAGTGAGCGCGGTAGCGCTGGCCAATGCGGTGCGCAGCGCGCAGTCGCGTGCCGATGCCGCGTCGGGCGAGGCGCTGCTTCAGCGCCTGGGTGAAAGTGATGCCACGCTGCATGCGCTGCTGCGCGCCGAACAGCTGCTGGCACGCGACCTGCCGGTGGATGCGATCAATGCGCTGGACGTGGCGGCGATCCAGCCGCTGCCGCCGCGTGGCCTGTGGCTGCGTACCGAAGCGCTGGCGCAGGCCGGGCGCGCGCACGAGGCGTACGGCCAGCTGGGTGCGCTGCGGCAGAGCAAGGTGCTGCCGACCGATGCCAGCAGCGAACTGGAAGCCCGCCTCGCTGCGCAGGCCCTGCTGGAAGCAGGCGATGTGAACGCGCTGGCCGCGCAGTGGGAAGCCACGCCGAAGGCGCTGCGACCGACCCCGGACGTGGTGGCCGCCTACGCCACCCGTGCGGTGGCCCTGGACTGGGACGAGCCGGCGCTGCTGGCCCTGGAACAGGCGCTGGACCATCGCTGGGACGATGAGCTGGTGGCGCTGTATGGCCGCTTGCCTGCCGAACGCCTGGCCACCCGCCAGGCCAACTTGGCGCGCTGGCGCAACGTGCATGACGATTCGGCTGCGCTGCGCCTGGCGCAGGGCCGCATTGCCCTGGCCCAGCAGCAATGGGATGCCGCCGATGCGTTCCTGCACGAGGCCATCGCCGCCGGTGCCGGTGCGCCGGCGTGGGAGGCGCTGGGTGAAGCGTTTGCCCAGCGTGGCGAACACGCACTGGCCGCGCAGTGCCTGGCCAATGCGCTGCGCCTGCAGCGTGGCGAGGACAGCGTGGCGCTGGTGCATGCGGCCGATGTGGCGCCGCGCAGCACGGTGGAAGAGCTGCCTGCTGCCGCGCAGCCGCCGGTGTATGACGCCAATGAGGTGCGCGACGAGTTCGGCAACCCGCGGGTGCCGTGAGCATGGCCGAGGTGTGCCGACCAACGGTCGGCACCCACCAACAAAAACGCCGCCCAATGGGCGGCGCTTTTTGTTGTTCGATGGATGCAATCAGCGTTCGACGATCGCCACCACGCCCATGCCGCCGGCGGTGCAGATCGACACCAGCGCGCGGCCACCGCCGCGTTCGGCCAGCTGCTTGGCCGCCGTCGCGATCACGCGGGCACCGGTGGCGGCAAACGGGTGGCCGGTGGCCAGCGACGAACCCAGCAGGTTGATCTTGTCCGGGTCGATGCGGCCCATCGGTGCATCCAGGCCCAGGCGGTTGCGGCAGTAATCCTCGCTCTCCCACGCACGCAGGGTGCACAGCACCTGCGCGGCGAAGGCTTCGTGGATCTCGTAGATGTCGAAATCCTGCAGGGTCAGGCCGTTGCGCTTGAGCATCTCCGGCACGGCCACGGTCGGTGCCATCAGCAGGCCTTCGCCGTGCACGAAATCCACCGCGGACACGTGGGCATCGCGCAGGTAGGCCTGCGGCTCGTGCCCGTGCGCGCGGGCCCATTCCTCGCTGGCCAGCAGCACCGCGGCGGCACCATCGGTAAGCGGGGTGGAATTGGCGGCGGTCAGCGTGCCGCGACCCGAGACCTTGTCGAAGGCCGGCTTCAGCGTGGCCAGCTTTTCCAGCGAGGTATCGGCGCGCAGGATGTTGTCCCGCTCGACGCCACGGAACGGGGCGATCAGGTCGTTGAAGAAGCCGCGCTCGTAGGCAGCGGCCAGCTTCTTGTGCGAGGACACCGCCCATTCGTCCTGCGAATCACGCGAGATGTTCCATTCCTTGGCCATGTCCTCGCAGTGGTCGCCCATGCTCTTGCCGGTACGCGGCTCGGCCACGCCGGGGAACTCGGGCTTGAGTTCGGAGAGCTTGAAGCCGGCGGTCAGCGCGCGGATCTTGTCGCCGGTGCTCTTGGCCCGGTTGGCGGCCAGCAGGCGCGCACGCAGCTTCTTGCCGTACACGATCGGCACGTCGGAGGTGGTGTCCGAACCACCGCCGATGCCCGATTCGATCTGCCCCAGGGCGATCTTGTTGGCCACGGTGATGATGCTGTCCAGCGAGGTGCCGCAGGCGCGCTGCAGGGTGATGCCCGGGGTCAACGGCGACAGGCCCGAGGACAGCGTGGCTTCACGGCCCAGGTTCCAATCGCTGGAATGCTTGATGACCGCGCCCATTGCCACTTCGCCGAGCTGCTGGCCGTGCAGGCCGAAGCGTTCGACCAGCGCACCCAGTGTCCGCACCGACATGCCGAGGTTGCCGACATCCGAATACGCGGTGTTCTGGCGGCAGAACGGAATGCGGACGCCACCGAGGATGGCGACGGGACGAGCGTTGGGCATGGAGATACCTGGCATGGATGAGGGTGTCTGCAACATGGCCTGCACGACGGAGCAGGCATAATGGAGCCAAGTGTAGCTGCCGCCCTGTGATGGGCCAACCGTGGAACCATGAGCAAACCCGACCCCGCGATGAATGCCCTTGGCGTGCTGGCCCTGGAACTGGCCAACGGCGAAATCCCGCGCCAGGCGGTGCTCAGCGCCGACCAGGCCGGTGAACTGGCCGACCGTATCGGCCGTGACCTGGCCAAGCTGGTGCCGCAGGTGGCCGAGCTGGACCTGGTGTTCGCCGCCGCCCATTTCGACCCCGCTGAAATCCTGCGCCCGGGCTGGCCGATCCACCGCCGCCTGGAGGAACTGCAGATGCGTGCCCCCGGCCGCAGCCAGGGCCCGCGCCTGCTGGCCTTCGGCGCCGGCGCCGATGGTGAAGTGCCGCTGCCGTTCCAGGCCGATGCGACCCTGGTGGGCGGTGGCCTGCGCGTGGTGCCCTTCCTGCTGACCGGCAGCGACGTGGCCACCACTACGGCCGTGGCCGATGCGCTGGAAGAGGTGCTGCTGGCCAATGGCATGGCCCATGCCGATACGGCGCTGATGGCGCAGAACAGCTTCGGTGCCCGCATCGAGCACGCGCGCTACTTCACCGTGAACGACCTGGCCGCGATGATGTCGATGCAGTACGACAACCAGGGCCTGGCAGCGCTGTGGCCGCTGATCGAGACCGCGATCATGGCCCCGGGGCAGGACGAGTGGCTGGAAAACGCACCCGAGCCGCTGCTGCGCTATACGCAGGGCGAGGCGCGCATGGCGCTGTTCGATCCGGCTGGCTGGTGCGCGTACTACAACCACAGCAAGGGCGACTGCGACCGCCTGCAGGGCATCTACGAGCAGTTCCTGATGCGCCAGCGGCAGATGGCCGCGGTGCTGGAAGCGCACGGCGTGCCGGTGCTGTTCGTGCATTGCGAGGCCGGGCAGGACGCGCGCGAGCTGCTGGCGCGCTGATCTGCGATTGCCGGCCAGCGGCCGGCACTACCGCTGAAAAAAACGCCGGCTTTCGCCGGCGTTCTTCGTTCTGCCTTACGGGGCCTTCTGGATGACCGCGCAGGCCAGGCGCGCGCCGGCGTTGCCGGTCGGCTGGGTCTTGTAGTCGTCCGCATCGGCGTGGACGATCAGGCCGCGGCCGATGATGTCGAAGTCATCACCCTTGCCGATGTTGACGTTGCTCGAGACCGGGCCGTCGATGGTGGCCACGCCCTTGTCGTCGGCCTTGATGTTGGGCATGTCGCCGCCGTGGTGCGGATCGGCCGAGACGTTGCCGTGATCCTGCTTGCCCGGGTTGAAGTGGCCGCCGGCGCTCATGCCGTCCGGCGCGCTGCAGTCGCCCTTCTCGTGGATGTGGAAGCCGTGCTCGCTGCCCGGCTTCAGGCCGGTGATCTGGCCGGTCACGTGCACCTTGCCGTCGACGACCTTGAAGGTGACGCTGCCCTTGGTCTCGTTGCCCTGGGTCGGTGCCAGTTCGGCGCTGGCCGTGGCATCGGTGGCCGGAGCGGCGTCGGTAGCCGGGGCAGCGGCCGGATCAGCCGGTGCTGCCGAACCTTCGGCCGGGGTGGTCGCCGGGGCTTCGGCTTCCGGGGCTGCCGGCTGCTGGTTGCAGGCCGCCAGGCCCAGGGCGGCGATGGCCGCGAACAGCGAGGTATGGATCAGACGCATGGAACTCTCCTTGAAATGATGCCCGTGGCGATCAGCGGGTAACCCGGATCACACCGCAGGCGATGCGGACGCCGGCATTGCCGGCGGGCTGGCTGCGATAGTCATCGGCGTTGGCATGCACGACCAGTGCACGTCCGGCGATATCGGTGGCGGCGCCTCCCCCAAGGGTAACGCCCTTCAGGTGCACATCGACATTCGCGCGGCCCTGGGCATCAGCGTGCAGGTTGTCGATGTCGCCCAGGTGATGCTTGCCGCTGCCGGCGCGACCATGCGCGCTGCCAGCGGGGTTGAAGTGGTTGCCGGCACTGCTGGCATCCACCGCGCTGCAGTCACCGCGTTCGTGGATATGGAAACCCGCCTGCTGCAGCGGCTGCAGGCCACCGACCAGGCCGGTCAGGTGCACACCACCGCTTTCGGTCTTCAGCACCAGGCGGCCACTGACGATGCTGGCCGAGGCCGGCGCCAGGTTGGCTTCGGCCAGCTGGGCCACGGGCGTGGTGACCACCGGCGGCGGCGTGGGCTGCGGCTTCTGCGGCGCGCTGCCACAGGCAGACAGCAGCACGGCGGCGGACAGCGGCAGGATGGCAAATGACAGGCGCATCAGGAAACTCCTTGCAGGGAACACTACGGACGGCATCGTCCATGGCGGATCAACAGTTCGGCAAGCGGGCGCGAGGACCGCGTGCAGGGGGCGTTCAATGGCCCCCGCGGCGGCGGCCGGCGCCCAGTTTGCGGGTCAGCGTGTTACGGCCCAGGCCGAGCCGTGCGGCGGCTTCGGCGCGTCGGCCATGGGTGATCTGCAGCGCGGCTTCCAGCAGGGCGTGGTCCACGCGCTCGCGCACCTGCGCGTGCAGGCCTTCGGTGCCTTCGGCCAGCTGCCGCCGCGCCCATTCGGACAGCAGCGTTTCCCACTGGCCCGGATCAGCACCCGCGCTGCTGCCACGACGGCTGCGGCTGCGGTTCAACGCGGTATCGACGTCGGCCACGCCGATGGCGTCGGCGGCGGCGAGTGCGGCCATGCGCCAGCAGACGTTCTCCAGTTCGCGCACGTTGCCCGGCCAGTCGTGCTCGCGCAGCGCCTGCAGGGCCGCGGCGGTGAGCCGCTTCGGCGGCGTGTCCAGCTTGTGCGCGGCGGCGGCCAGGAAGGTGGTGGCCAGCTGCGCGATGTCCTCGCGGCGGTCGCGCAGCGGCGGCAGCTGCAGGCGCACCACATCGAGGCGATGCAGCAGGTCGGCACGGAATTTCCCCTGCGCGACCAGCCCTTCCAGGTCCTGGTGGGTGGCAGCGACCACGCGCACATCGACATGGATCAGCTCGCGGCCACCGACGCGGAAGAATTCGCCCTGGGCCAGCACGCGCAGCAGGCGGGTCTGCAGCGGCAGCGGCATGTCGCCGATTTCATCGAGGAACAGCGTGCCGCCGTTGGCCTGCTCGAAGCGGCCGATGTGGCGGCGCTGCGCACCGGTGAACGCGCCGGCCTCGTGGCCGAACAGTTCGCTTTCCAGCAGTTCGGCGGGGATGGCGGCGGTATTGAGCGCAACGAACGGGCCCTGCGCACGCGGTGATTCGCGGTGCAGGGCGTTGGCCACCAGTTCCTTGCCGGTGCCGGTTTCGCCGGTGATGAGCACCGCCAGCGGTGCCTGCGCCAGCCGGCCGATGGCGCGGAACAGCGCGCGCATCGGTGGCGTGTCACCCACCAGCTGTGGCGGCTGGTCGCTGGGCGTTTCGGCCACCGGGGCGGGCGCGGCCAGTGCTGGTGCCACGGCGGGCAGCACGCGCTGGGCCAGCGCCACCGCGTCGTCGAGATCGAAGGGCTTGGACAGGAACTCGTGCGCGCCACCGCGGAACGCGCCCGCCGTGCTGGCCACATCGGTGTAGGCCGACATCACCACCACCGGCAGCTGCGGCAGCGCAGCCTTCAGCTTGTCCAGCAGCACCAGGCCATCGTCGCCGGGCATGCGCACATCGGTGAACAGCAGGGCAGGCGCCGGGCCTTCGTTCAAGGCCTGCAACGCGGGCGCGGCGCTGTCGAAATCGACGACCTGGTAGCCGGCCTCGCGCAGCGCGGTGCACAGCACGAAGCGCACGGCGCGGTCATCGTCGACCACCCAGATGCGCTGCGCGGAGGTAGGGGAATCAGACATCGCGCGGGGCCTCCTCGGCCGGGGCGGGGCCGTTGCCGATCGGCAGCAGCAGGGTGAACACGGTATGTCCCGGCCGCGAGCGGTAGGTGAGCGTGCCGCGGTGTTCGCGCGCCACCTGCTGGGCCAGCGCCAGGCCCAGGCCGGTGCCTTCGGCGCGGCCACTGACCAGCGGCAGGAACAGGTGCTCGGCCAGTTCCTCGGGTACGCCACGGCCGTCGTCGGCGATTTCCAGGCGCAGGGCCAGGGTGTGCAGCTGCTCGGCGATGCGCACGCCATGCTCCACGCGCGTGCGCAGGGTGATGACCCCGGCGCCGGCCTGGATGGCGTTGCGCACCAGGTTCCATACCGCCTGGGTGAGGCGGTCGGCATCGCCATCGAGTTCGGGAATGCTGGGGTCGTAGTCGCGTTGCAGGCGCACGGCCCAGCCAGCCTCGCTCTCGGCCAGCCGCAGCACGCGTTCCAGCGAGACGTGGATGTTCAGCGGCGCATGCGGCGCGGCCGGGGCCGGCGACAGTAGCTGGTCGAGGAGGCCGTTGAGGCGTTCGATCTCCGAACCGATCAGCTCGATCAGCTCGCGCTCGCTGGCATCGCGCTGGGCGGCACGGCGGGCCAGCAGCTGCGCCGCGCCCTTCAGGCCGGCCAGCGGATTGCGCAGCTCGTGGGCCAGGCCCTTCAGCGCGGCACTGAGCGCGCTGGGCAGGGCCTGGGTCGGATCCAGGCCCGGGAATTCGTCGACCGGATGCGCTTCCAGCAGCCAGCCACCATCGTCGCGGCGGCTCATCCAGCCCTCGGCGAAGCGCGCGCCCTCACCCGGCAGGGCCAGCGCCAGGCGGTTCAGGCGCAGGCTGTCGCGCTCGTCACGGGCAAGGAAATGGGCCAGCGCCTCGCCCTGCACTTCCAGCGCGGCCAGCGGCTGGCCGATCAGGCGGCGGACGCTGACGCCCAGCCAGCGGGCGAAGGCGGGATTGCAGCCGATGATGCGGCCATCGGCCCCGGCCCAGGCCAGCGGCGTGCCGAGGGCATCGAGGGACGGCGGGGGTGCGGGGTCGGACATTGCACCAATGTAGTGCAAAACGGGGGGCGGGCATCAGATCACTTCGTATGCGTCACCGGACGTCGTGCCTGGGAATTACCTGTCAGGCTTGCTGATCGGATACTAACGCCTTACGATACTATCGACAATCGTTACTACCATGCCGATCCAGTCGTTCGCCTGCAAACGCACGCAGGCGCTGTTCGATGGCCAACGCGTGCCGAGGTGGCGCCACATCGAAGCCGCTGCCCTGCGCAAGCTGGCGATGCTCAACGTTGCGGCCGATCTGCGGGATCTGCGCATACCTCCGGCCAATCGCTTGGAGCCGTTGCACGGAAACCGGTGCGGCCAGTACAGCATCCGCATCAATGATCAGTTCCGATTGTGCTTCGTCTGGACCCGAGAAGGCCCCGCCGAAGTCGAAATTGTCGATTACCACTGAAGGAGCCGCGCGCATGCGAACCGTCCCCTACCCCGCTCCCGGCGAGATCCTGCTGCATGAGTTCCTGGAGCCGCTGGGCATCACCCAGTACCGCTTGGCCAAAGCGATCGGCGTGTCACAGCGCCGGATCGGCGAGATTGTTACCGGCCAGCGCGCCGTGACTGCAGATACCGGACTGCGGCTGTCCCGCTACTTCGGCGTGTCCGACAAGTTCTGGATCGGTCTGCAGGCGGATTTCGACGCGGCGATGACGAAGGAGAAGCTGGCGGAGGTTCTGGCGCGGATCGAGCCTTACAACGCGGTGGCATGAACCTGTCCGGGGTCAGAGCCCTTTCCTGGCGGAAAGGGATCCGACCCCGTTCCGGTTACAGCTTCATGTTCAGGCCGACGAACACGCTGCGGCCCGGGGCCGGCGAGAACATCGGGCGAGCGCTGTCCCAGAAGAAGCTGTCGTACCAGGCGTAGGCGTACTCGCGGCCGGTGACGTTCTTCAGCTGCAGGTCCACGCTCCAGCGTGGATTGATCTGGTACGCGGCGCTGAGGTCGAGCACGGCGAAGCTGCCGAACTTGCCGGCCTCGTTGCGCTCTTCCAGGTAGTAATCGCCCTGCGCGCGGGCCTGCAGACCGAGGCGCAGCGCGTCGCTGGCGCGGTAGTCCACGCCCAGGTTGCTGATATGGCGCGGGGTGGCGGCCACTTCCCTGCCCTGCAGCGAAATGCCGGCATCGCGGTCGTCGCGGGTGATCTTCGCTTCCTGGTAGGCGTGCGAGGCCCACACCGTCCAGTCATCGCCCAGCTGCAGGCTCAGCTGCGCGTCCACGCCGCGGCGACGGGTCTTGCCCAGGGTGACCGTGGTGCCGGTGGCCGGCATGTTGGACACCTCGTTTTCCGCATCCTGCTGCCACACCGCCAGGCGTGCCTGGCTGCCGGCGAACGGCTCGAACTTCAGGCCCAGCTCCATGCCGGTGTTGGTGGAAGGCTGCATCGGCGCCTGCCCCGGGGTGAGGTAAGCCGGCGCAGTGGAGCCGGTCAGCACCTGGAAGGTGCGGCCCCAGTTGGCGTAGACGTGAGTGGTCTGGCCCAGACTGTGGATGACGCTCAGCTTGGGCTGGCCGATGGTGCCGTAGTCCTGCAGGCGGCCGCTGACGCCGTTCATCAGGTGCGTGCTGCCACTGAAACGGTCGACGCGGTAGGCCGGCACGATCTTCCACGCCTCGGCCGGCTGGTAGATGGCCTGCACGTAGGCACCCCAGTTGTCGAAGCTGTGGCGGTCGTCGTTCTGCACGCGCGCCGGCGCCTGGCTGTAATCGGTGGGTTCGGCGTAGGCGTAGCGCTCGCGGATATAGCCGTTGTCCTGCTGCTCGTAGTTCAGGCCGCCTTCGACGGTGAGCGCGGGACTGGCCTGCCAGGTGAGCGTGCTGAGCAGGCCGGTCTGGCGCTCATCCCACACGCGGCGCTGGCGCGGCAGGTTGCCGGTGGGCAGGTCGCTGAAGGTTACGCGGCGGTCGTCTTCATAGCGGTTGTAGTACAGCCGCGTGCCGAAGGTCAGCGCGTCAGTGAGCTTCAAATCCACGTGCGCGGCGACCTGGCGCATATCGCGGTCATCGCCATCGTTGGCGTTGCGCAGGTCGCTGCCACGGCGGTGCGTGCGCAGTTCGTCGGCCGTCATGAAGCCGGGCTCGTCCGCTTCGTGGTGATAGGCGCGCGCGGTCAGGCCCACGCGCAGGCCGTCGTCCAGCGAGCCGTAGAACCATTTGCCGCCCAGCGAGTACTTCTTTGAGGTGTCGTGGTCGCGGTAGCCATCGCTGGCCTGGGTGCCGATGAAGTAGTTCTGCGCGAAGCCATTGCTTTCGCGGCCGATCGCCAGCTGCGCATCGCGGGTGTTGTAGCTGCCGTAGGCCAGCCGCGCATCGGTGTAGTTGCCGCCCTGGCGCGTACCGAAGTTCACGTTGCCGCCGATGTTGTGCAGGCCGTAGCGCGGGTCGTTGGTCCCGCGCACCACTTCGATGTAGCTGATTTCCAGCGGGAACAGCATGTCGATGAAGCGCTGGTTGCCGCTGTTGACGTTGCTGGGGATGCCGTCGATGAGGGTCTTGATGGCGTTGAGGTAGCCCTCGCCGTTGAAGGCGCGGAAGCTGACCTTGCCCGACTCCGCACCCTGCCGCGTTTCGGTGAGCTGGATGCCGGGCATCTGCCCCAGCAGTTCCCAGCTGTGCGAGACGTTGCGGTCTTCGATCTGGTCCGCGCCGAGCACGTCCACCGAGGTCAGCACCTGGTGTGCGCTGAGCTGGCCTTCGCCGTGCTGGTGCACCTGCACCTTGCCGAGGGTTAGCGCGGCATCGGCGGACTGTGCGAAAGCTTCAGGGGCGAACGGGGCGGCCGCGAGGGCGGCCACCAGCGTGGAGGTTTTCATGGGGGTGGAAGGGTGCGGATGAAATGTAATCATATAACATTTCAGGCGCAAAGCCCGTAGAGTCGAGCTTGCTCGACTGCCGTTGTCAGGAGCAGTCGAGCAAGCTCGACTCTACGAGGGCGGTGGAGCAGTCGAGCATGGCTCGACTCTACAAAGGCGGGGGGGACCGGTGCTTACACCGGGTAGCCGGTGGCTTCCCTGGCCTTCTTCCAGGCGCTTTCAAATTCGCGCGCGGAGATCTCATCGTCCTCGTCGAAATCGAGGAACGACACCGGCTGGTCGGCCAGCAGGAAACGGTCGTCGCTCTGGCCGTGCTCATCGGCCCAGACCAGCTTGGTGCCGTAGATTTCCACCTGGCGCACGATCTTCTCGCCGCGGGCTTCCATCAGCACGTTGCCCTTGCCCAGGCCCGATTCGGCCCAGTGCTTGTAGTACTTCTTGGCGGTGTTGTTCTTGATGTTCTTCATTGCAGGGGTCCTGGCCGCAGCGGCGGCCGGAGAGTTCGGAATGGCGCCATTATCAGCCATTCGGGGTCAGAGCCCTTGCCTGCGGCAAGGGATCCGACCCCTGCCGGTTCAGTTCGGCAGCGGCGCGCCCTTCGGCCACAGCATCCAGAGGTTGCCCTTCTGCTTCATGTCACCGGCCAGCTTGCCGGCGGCATCGCCACTGCCCCAATACAGGTCAGCGCGCACTTCGCCGGCGATGGCACCGCCGGTGTCCTGCGCGGCCACCGGGCGCACCACCGGGCTGCCATCCGGACGGGTGGTGGACAGCCACAGCAGGCTGCCCAGCGGCACCACGCTGCGGTCCACCGCCACGCTGTAGCCGGCGGTCAGCGGCACGTTGAGCGAACCGCGCGGGCCTTCCGGGCTGTCGGCGCTGCGCACGAAGAACACGTAGCTGGGGTTGCTGCGCAGCAGCTCCGGCACGCGCGCCGGGTGCGCCTTCGCCCACGCGCGGATCGCATCCATGGTCACGTCTTCCTTCTTCAGCTCGCCCTGGTCCACCAGCCAGCGGCCGATGGCGCGGTAGGGGTGGCCGTTCTGCTCGGCATAGGCCAGCCGCACCTGGCTGCCATCGGCCAGGCGCACGCGGCCCGAGCCCTGGATCTGCAGCAGCTGCAGGTCCATCGGGTCGGTCAGCCAGGCCAGCACAGGCGCTTTGGAGCCCTTGCTGGCGATGGTGCCGGCGTCGTCATAGGGCTTGAGCACCTTGCCGTCGAGGCGGCCACGCAGGCGCTTGCCCTTCAGTTCGGGGTAGAGGCTGTCCAGCTGCACCACGATCAGATCGTCGGGCGTGCCGTACACCGGCACCGTGGCGGTGGCCGTGCGGGTCAGGCTGCCGGGGTAGATGGGTTCGTAGTAGCCGGTGATCAGGCCATCGGCCTGGTGGCCCCCGGCGCGCAGCGCGTACACGTCGAGATCGCGCTGCAGGAACTGGCGGATCGCCGCCGGGTCCTTGTCGGACACCGTGGCTGCGGTCGCGCAGGGCTGCGCCCAGACCGCATCGTTCTTCAGGCGGGTGCAGCTGCTGCGCCAGGCGACGAAGCCGGCCTGCAGGTCAGCATCGGAGACCGCCGGCAGCACCTTCCAGTCGACTTTGGCGTAGGTGGCGGCAGCGGGCTTGGCGGCCGGTGCTCCCGGATGGGTGCCGGTGGTGGCGCAGCCGGCGAGCAGGGCGACGGCCAAGGAGGTGAGAAGCGCGCGCGGCGACGTAACAGTGATCATCGTCGCAATGTAGTGGGGCCGACGGTGGCGGAGCAACCTTCGGTAGCGCCGGGCCATGCCCGGCGGAAAGCGGATCCCGCGCTGCGCGCTCGCCGGGCATGGCCCGGCGCTACTGTCAAATGGCTACGGCGTCTGCAGCAGCAGCGAATGCAGGATGCGGGCGTCTTCGGCGTCCAGCGTCTTCGGCAGGTCGTCACTGCCGCGGAAGCGGCGATGGAAGGCGGCGACGGCCGCTTCGCGATCCTCCATCGGGTAACCGAAGCGGGCCATCGCATTCCACGCATCGAAACCGTCCGGCGCGGGGCCATCGCTGGCACGCGGCCACACGCCGAAGCCAGCCTCGGCCAGCTGCTGCCAGGGGAAGAATCGGCTGGGGTCGGCCTTGCGCGTCGGCGCCAGATCGGCGTGGCCGATCACCTGCCGCGGCGGAATGTTGAAGCGCTCGGTGAGGTCGCGCAGCAGCAGGATCAGCGATTGGATCTGCGCGGGCGTGAACGGCGTGCTGCCGTTGTTGTCCAGCTCGATGCCGATGGAGGCCGAGTTGAGATCGGTGATCGTGCCCCAGCGGCCAGAGCCCGCGTGCCAGGCGCGGCGCTCGTCGCTGACCAGCTGGTAGCGGTGGCCATCGGCCCCGATGAGGTAATGCGCGCTGACCCGGCCGCCGCTGTTGGCGGTGCGCAGCGTGTGCAGGCTCTGCTGCACCGAATCCTGTTCGGTGTGGTGGATGACGATGATGAGCGGATCGCGCGCGTTCTGGTTTGGCGAAGGCACCCAGGTCGCCAGCGGATTGCGGCTTTCCTGGGGCGCGGAAGCACAGGCGGCCAGCAGCAGGCAGGCCGAGAGCATCAAGGGGGTGCGGATCGGGTGCATGCGTTTGATTGTGCGCGATCACACGCGACGATGCATGACGCGGTACCGACCAACGGTCGGTACCCACCAGGGCAAGGGGAGTG